>CAYPTM010000133.1:0-6669 GCA_964413345.1 uncultured Elusimicrobiales bacterium | reverse complement strand
ACAAACTCACCAACAATTACGGCTGGTCCATCATCCTCCTGACGGTCCTCATACAGCTGCTGCTCTCTCCGCTTACATACAAGAGCACCAAAGCCACCCTGATAATGAAGAAGCTCCAGCCGGAACTTACCAGCATCCAAACCAAGTATAAGGATGACCCGGCAAAGCTCAACCGCGAGATGATCGAACTGTACCGCCGCTCCGGGGCCAACCCGCTCAGCGGCTGCCTGCCCCTGCTGCTTCAGATGCCCGTGTTCTTCGCGCTGTTTACCGCGCTCAGGAACTCGTGGGACCTGCACGGCTCCAGCTGGGTGTTCTGGCTGACCGACCTTTCATCAAAGGACCCTTATTACGTCCTGCCCATAATAATGGGCGGCATCATGTTCGTCCAGCAGCGCTTCTCCGCGCCGACCGGCGGAGACCCCGCGCAGGCCGCTGTCCTCAAATGGATGCCGGTTCTGTTCACGTTCATGTTCCTCAGCTTCCCGTCAGGCCTGGTGCTTTACTGGCTGACGAGCAGCCTTATCGGCTTCGCGCAGCAGATGTACATGCAGAAGAAGTTCGAGAATATCTGATTTTGGTCCGGCGCTAAAGCGCAGCACCATGCGGTGCAGCCCAACAAGCCGGGCAGGAGTGGAAAATGAGAGAAGTGAGAAAAGAAGCGAAAAGCGTACAGACGGCGATAGAGCTCGCCCTCAACGACCTGAGCCTCAGAAGGGACCAGGTGGAAGTGCACGTGGAGAGCGAAGGCTCGTCGGGTTTCCTCGGATTCGGGGCGAAGCCCGCTGTGGTCGTCGTCAGAGAGAAGAAGTGGAGAAGCGACCGCGAAGGCCAGCAGCAGGGCGGTGCACGCTCGAGAGGGCGCGACCGCGGAGACCGCGGAGATCGCGGCGGCAGAAGCGGAGACCGCAACAACCGGTCGTCCCGCGGCGGTCGCAGACACGAAGGCGGACGGTCGTCGCACGGCGGCGGCAGGTCCTTCGGCTCCAAAAGGAAAGACCCGCGCGACGCTTATGCGGCACAGCCCGTGTCTCATGAGCATTCGCCCGAGGAATACGAGCGGGTGGAAATGAACCCCGCCGCGTACGCAGCCGGCGACAACAGTGCCGTCAGCCAGAACGAGCCCGTCATGCTGGCCCCGCTGCCGGAAACCCCGGCACCGGAAGAGATGAAGCCGGTAATGGAGCAGGCGACGGCGGCCCTTGGCGAAATACTCGCCAAAATGGGTGTCACGCCCTCCAACATGGCGTCCCGCTGGGACGGTATCCAGTCGAGAATACTCATAAGCTTCGACTGCGAAAATCCCCAGACGGTGATAGGCAAGGACGGCAAGACCATAGAAGCCATCCAGTACCTGATAACGCTCATGATAAGCAGGAAGCGCCCGGAACCCATAGCGGTCCAGGCGGACACCGGCAACTACTGGAGAAGGATAGAAGGCCGTATTGTGGCCAACATAAACGCGGCTGTCGCCAACGTGACACAGAGCGGCAGGCCGTTCCGCATGCAGCCCATGCCTGCAGCGCAGCGCCGCTTCATCCATAAGGTCCTTATGGACAACCCCGAAGTGCAGACGTATTCAGAAGGGGAAGGAAAGTGGCGCAAGGTAGTCGTGGCACCGAAACCGAAGACGGAAGCCCCCAAGGCCCCCGAGACAGCAGTCCCGGCGGCTGCGGAAGTTCCCGCACCGGCCCCGGCGCCCGCGCCCGAAGCAGCGCCCGTGACGACACCGGAAACCTCCGGCACGCCCCAGGCCTGACAAACGCCTCAAAGACTTAAACAGCCGCGCCCGCGCCAAAAGCGCGGGCGCGTTTTTTACCGGATTGCCTTCGGATGTCACTGTCAGACATTTTGAACTGTCGACACTTGACCGCGAAACATATAATTAGTATAAAATAGCTATAAACTAATTATAGGGAAGGAGTTCAAACTCATGTCAAAGGAACTTATCTTCACGTCCGATAAAAAAGTAGCACTTACAGCTAATGTCGAAAGAACATCCGCTGCGCAAACACCTTTCCAGAAAAAATTATCTGCATCGGCAAAGTTTTATGAAGGTCTCTATCTTTCTGAGCGTGAGTTAGTCAACAAGTGCAAACCCAAAGAAATATAGCTTTTCGATAACGGCACTCGCAATATAGTTATAAAAGGAGCGAGAAGATTGTTTGCAGGCGAAGTCAGCGGACGAAAAATGCTGGTTGTAGCAATACCAGCATTTTTTTTATTTGTCGTCTTGTCAATCACCCTCCATTTAAAGAGGAAAGCACACCTCCAACCAGCGGATAGCGGATTCTTTCGAATTACAACTCTTGAGCAGCAAGCGGCCTCGCTTTACGATCCAGCTAAAATGCAGTTCTCATCTGAGTATTTCTTTCTGGAGAATATTTACAGTCCTCTTGTGGAATATTCACCCGAGGGAGAACTTGTTTCTGGTGCGGCAGAACAGTTTGGATGGCAAGGGAATACTGCTTACTTTGTAATGAGAAAAAATCTTTACACAATTGACGGGCAACAAGTTGACGCGAAAGATGTGGAAATGAGCTTAAAAAGACTGATGATAATCAAGGGCAAAACTAATAACGATCTGAAAGAACTCCTCTGTCCGACGACATCCCTGAGAAGCATTCATCAGTCCTGCCCTGCTCTTCAGGTTAGTAAGGATGGAAGCACATTGTTTATGAAATTCTCGGAAAAAAAAGTTTTCCTTTTTCCTATGCTCTCCGCGCTACACTTTGCAATCATTCCCCGCAAATCAATGGACCCGAAAACTTTGGCCATAAAAGACTATCGGAATACATCCGGCCCTTATTATGTTCAAAAAGATGATAATGAAGGCCGAATTGAGCTTGCCGCGAATCCACTTCACTTCCATTATTCTTCGGAAATGCCACAGAAAGTTCTTTTTATCCCGACACAAAGCAGTTCGGAGACAATTCAATTTTTGAAGGAAAACAAGGCAGATCACGCAACAACCACAGATAACGCCCAAACAACAAAAATGCTGCCATTTGCAAAAGATAATGGAGAATTTACGCTGCACGCGACTTATCCGCTAAAGCTGCACTCAGTAGTCTTCACAAAGAGAGGACGCCTGAGATTGTCTGAACAAGAACGAATTATTATAGGACAAACACTGCGAAGTATTTTCATATCCAGCCACAAGGAAAGCGATGGCTTCACACCGACAGAACAGATATTCCCGGTATTTGGAGAAGGCGCATTGACTCAAGAGCAAATACGAAATCTGCACATGAAATTGGATACCCCAAAAGGTCTCAAGATAATTAAAAAAAGAATGCTTGCATGGGATATTCCAAGTATGTTCACGGGTGACAAAGAAGCATTGAAACGCTATTTTCCAAATACCAGATTTATAAAAAAAGACATGATCCCGGGAATCGTAAACTATAAGAAAAACAGGGTTGAAGAACCGGATTTTTACTTTAACCGCGGCGATATGGGATTTCACGAGGACATCGGACTACTTTCATACTATTCCACCACCGATTTCTTTTACTTTCCGAATGACAATGCCAAAGCATGGCTAAAAGAATATATCTTAACTACTGACAAGCAGCACCGATTGGCAAAACTAAGACAACTTCATTATGAAACAATTTTCCACGCCAATGTATGTCCCATTGCAATGGCACCATACACAGCCCTACTCCGAAAGCCGTGGGTATTTGGACTGTCCAAAATATATGCAGGTAATCCTCTATGGCTAATTCGGCGGAACTAAATGACTGGACGCTGGCAAACGCCAGATGGCTTCAACTTGAAGTTATAAGGAGAACATGGCCGGAAGAATGGCTTCCCGGCTGGCATGATTATCAGGTCACGATATCTGTCCAAGACAAAAAACATACAGGCAGAGGATTGGCCACATCGGAGGAAATGGCGTTTGCGAAGGCCTCTGCCGAAGCCTTTGAACGTGCCTCATTGTCGGGTTATGAAGTTCCGTGGGCAACCGCCGCATATCCAGAATATAGTGGAGCAGCTAAGAGAGCCTATTGGGAACTACTTGGGATAGACAGAGTGATATGCCACCATTTATGTCGAAAAAGATTTTGGAATGTTTCTCTGGAAATCCTGGCAGACAATCTGCCGTTAAGTCAATTACAGGCAATGCTATCCAAAAATAAGTTAGTGTTATACCTCTATGAATTACGTCCAGCTAAAGATGCAAAAACTTGTGCTGCATTTATATGGAGTGGAGATAAAAACCATGACACAAAAGGTTTTGTCACAGGTTTTGGGACTAGCGAAAGCCTAGAAGTGGCTGCGAATCATGCTACTATCGAATGTCTGCGCACTGCCATAGCTGTTTTTCTGGGCAAAACCAAGCCAGCCGTTACTCTGGAACAATTGCGCCAGGCCCGCTGTCCAAGCTGGCATTTATGGATGGCTCAATCCCAGAAAGCGATGGACTACCTCAAGCAACACCTTATACCAGAGGGAAACCCTCTGGAGGGAAAAAATACTGAGGACATATGTGAGGGGATGGTCGTTATTACCAGAATTGAGCAATTGCAAGCCTTATTTCCTGGAATTCCACTAGCCGTAGTACAGGCCAAGTCAGATAAATTGATAAAACCACAGTTTGGTGAACCGACCCTGGACAATGCTACGACTCTCAGGCTCAAAGCATTCGACTGCAAGCCTCTATCCATCGACTTGTCGGTCCCTCATTTTTACGGATAAAAATGCACAGCAACGCACACAAATTCATCCAAAAACTATTCTTCAAAATATACCTTTTCCAAGCAATCGCACTGCTGGCATTCGTTGCCTTGACAATAATGCTGACGGTAGTATTCAAGCAGCGAATGGGCGAACAGTTTACCGAGGCATTCAGAGCGCCGCTTATTAATGGCGACAACAGACAGGTTATGCTAGGAATACCACGCGTTATCTCAAAGGATTTTGAAGGAATCCAGTGGCAATCTGCGGATAGTTCAAATAGCTTTTCTATGCCCCGAGACATTACAACAAAAAATCATCTTATATATGCACGGACACAGATACTTGTCTATTTTGACGAAAATAATACTGCTTCCGCCGGAACACTCTCCTTTTACTACAACCGCTGGGCCTACATGCATTGGGCATTGTCCGCATGGATTCTATTGGCAGCGTTCTCCATGATGTTCGGAAATATCGAAAAAAAACGATTAATACATGAATATGACCTGCTCCTTCAACTTGAAATAAAGGATTCTCTTGCGAACCTTGCCGCACAGGTAGCACACGATATCCGCTCACCCCTGGCTGCCCTCGATGCCATCATGAAAGATATGTCCGGACTACCGCCAGGAGAAAGTGAGATTATGCGCAGCGTATCAAATCGAATCAGGGATATTGCTAACAGCTTACTTGATCAAAACCGAATCTATTCAGCGAAGACAAATTCATCAGCATCCGAAATGGCTTACAAGGGAAAAGCTTATTCGAACACAGAGAAGAGCAATGAAAAAACCGAAGTATGGCTAATTTCAAGCATTCTTGACCCTATCATTACTGAAAAACGCATCCAATTCAAATCTCGCTCGGGGATTGGAATAGACATGAAGCTAACACCCGATTCATATGGCCTATTTGCGAAAGTATCTGCCTCTGCATTAAGACGCATCATATCCAACCTTGTAAACAATGCCGTTGAAGCTATGGAAGAGAAGGGCACAATATGCATCACAATCTCCGGCCAGGCAACCACACTGTCGATCGAAATACGCGATACTGGTAAAGGTATTCCGCCAGACATACTCTGCCAACTGGGTCAAAAAGGAAGAAGTTTTGAAAAACCTGCTGGCAATGGGCTGGGGCTCTACTATGCAAGGAAATGCGCCGACGACTGGGGAGGGAAACTGGAAATCGAGTCCGAACTAGGGAAATATACAACCGTCAGAATATTTCTCCCTAAGACAAATCCTCCTGAATGGTTTGCCTCAGAACTCAAGTTGCCATCCCATTTCCCTGTAGTAGCACTGGATGATGACCGAAGCATACATCAGATATGGAAAGGAAAGTTTGCATCAACACATATATCAGAACATGAAATTTCATTTATCTCTTTTTATTCACCGCAAGAAATGAGAGAGTGGATAAAAAATAACCCAGAAACAGCCCGCCATAGCGTATATTTAATCGATTATGAATTACTGGGCAGCAAGGAAACTGGTCTGGACATTGTCAGAGAACTTGACATAGCGAAACAATCCGTGCTTGTGACCAGCAGATATGACGAACGCAGGATTATCGAACAGTGTCTGAGTTTAGGCCTGAAACTTTTGCCTAAGTCTCTTTCCGGTTTAGTACCAATCACAATTGAACAAGCACTAAACATTGCTGATGGGCAAACCCCTACTGAGAGCACTGCCCTAATAGACGATGACCCGCTCGTTCATATGACATGGAAAATGGCCGCAAAGAACAAAAACATCTCTTTGAACACATACAAAACGCCAAACGAATTCCTATCCGCAAAAATGCCAAAGAACACCGTCATTTATATTGATTCTGAATTGGGGGAGGAATTAAAAGGAGAAACTGAAGCGAAGCTACTTTTCGACAATGGGTATAAACATATAATACTTACCACTGGTCACAGTCCTACATCATTCCATTCCATGGCCTATATAACGCAAATAATCGGGAAAGAACCTCCTT
>CAYPTM010000132.1:0-6765 GCA_964413345.1 uncultured Elusimicrobiales bacterium | reverse complement strand
TGCATTGCGCGCGTCTTAACAAGCTGATATATGTCTAAGACATGGGGGAAGGTCAGTCGCGCTCTCCCATCAGGTAAAAGGTGGCGATATATTTCTGCTCGTTTACCACGCGCTGCATATGGTTTAGCAGGTGCCTGGTTACGGGCAAATCCTTGTCTGAAGGCCGGCCCTTCAACTGGAGAAAATGAGGCATTTCAAGGGAGGAACCAAGTGCATAAGTGAGTGACATGATATTGCTGCGCAGTTCCATGTCCTGCCTGTGTCCCAACTTGTCCGTCAGATACCACCCGCCGCAAATAATGGCCATACAGACAGCAAATACGACATAGCGGATTAAATCCGGCCTAGAGGAGGAAACCGTTCCGGCCCTGCCTCCTACGGAAAAGGAGACTTCCCGCAGGTAACACCAGGCGAAAAATGCCATCCCGAAAGCCAGTACGGCCCGCACGACCTGCACGGGAACGGAGAAGAGCGACAGGAACAAGTTTTCATTCAGAAAAGAGGCGGGGAAAAAACCGTCATACGGTACGATGGTTCCGGCTAACACAGCATATGCCAGCATACTGATTCCCAGCGTAAGCAGGGAATAGCTGCGACGCTCTTTCCCCGACGCGGACAGGAGAGCCCAGCCCGCCAGTATCCCACCGGGAAAGCCGACCATATACCGGGTTAAAGCATGGTAGTTGGCCGGACCGGCCATAAAAGAGAGGGAAAGGGCTCCCAGGACTGCGGCATAGAACTTTAAGGGGGATATCCTTTCCCTGAGGCAAGTGTTTTCCCGCCCGAACTCCATAAGGGCAAGGAAAGAAGACAGCAGCAGTCCGTAGCGCAAAGCAGCCAGCCACACGACATTACCAAGCAGGATAAAACTATAGTCCGCCCATTCGTTCAGGCCATGGAGGCAAGCGAACGCAATCAGCCAGCCCCATTTGAGAGAAGAAGACCTGGAATGCCCCGCAAGCATGAAACAGACGCCGCCAAGAACAAAGAAAGCGGCGCCATACATGGCATAAATGAAATCCAATTCAGAGAGGAACCACGGCTGCATAAGTTAAAACCCACCCCCGATGCAAAAAAGCCGTCAAGCGAGTGCGCGATGAATAACCATAAAACAGGATAATAATAGATAGTTTAGCTTATCTTTGGAGGATTTCCAGCGGTAAAATAAGAAAGCCGCCTTTTCCAAACTGCATGGAAAAGCAAAAGTACGAGACCGGGCACGGCAACTTCAGAAAAAAAAACCGCCCCCTGTTACAGGGGCGGTTTTTAGTAAAACCTTGAACTGCTTACTTCTTCATCAGAGGCTCGAGGGTCTTGATGTCCTTCGGGTCGTGAATCTTGTAGGCGGAGCCGATTTCCTTGATGGCGCCGTCACCGCGGACGTAGTACACGTTGCGGCCGTCGGATTCCTTGAGCACGCTGGCCATTTTCCACTTAAGGATGAGGTTCATGGCGGCGACGGGATTATCGGAAGTGCCGACGTTGGCGACGGTGGAATCCGGAACTTCGCAGGTCATGCTGAACTTGTAGCCCCAGCCGACATTGACGCTGAGGGGTTCCACGCTGACGCCGGTCAGGTACTTGCCCTTTCCGTTGAAGTTGCCGCCGTAGGTGTAGATGACCTGGTACTTAACATCCACGACCTTGCTGCCCATCATGTTCTTGGCGGTGAAGGCATAGGTGCGGGTGGCAGGCATCTCCCACTGCTGGAGCTGGGTCCAGTGAGTGATGTTCGCGGGAATCGCGTTTGCGTAGTTGACGGTGACGTCAACAACCGGCTTGTTCTCGGCGATGATGTCGAAAACCTTCTTGGCAAGGTTGACGATCTGGTCGGCGAGGTTGATCGCTTCGCCCGCGGTCATTGAAGGCTGGGCGGGAGGATTGTCGGTTGAATTGGTGCCGACCGGCGTAGGTTCGGTCTGCGGAGCGGGAATCTGGTCCGCAGGCACGCTGCCGGGGGTAGGCTTCTGACCGTGGTCAAGCGATCCGCCCTTGTTGGCCTTCACGCTGTCGGTGATGTCAACGAGGCGGACTGAACTCATATCCAGCTGCAGATACTTGGGGTTATTCTGCAGCTTCTCCATCTTGGCGGCAGAGTCTTCGGCCGCGACGGCCTGTCCGCACGCGAGCGCGACACCCAGAACTGCGCTAACAAATCCAGCATTAATCATAAGCGTTCCTCCGGCTAAAGTTTAAATCTTACTACTATACTACCATAATCAACGGGAAAATGAAGGGCCCAAAGCCTCAAAAAAGTCCTGGGTCCTAAGGCCTACCTCAGGGGAGGCATCCCCCCGGAAGGACCGGACTGGAGAGAGAGAAGGGCCCGGCGGTTGGACAGAATCCACTGGACGTCAGTGGCCCTCTTCGCCCCGTAGGGTTCATACCACTTAAAAGGTTTTTCAAGCAGCGCCTGCAGGACCGGAGTGCGCAGATCCCTGATGTCGTCGGCGGTAAGGGCGGCGGCCAGGTCATCCAGGGCACGGCCTTCCGGCGCGGGGAAATCCCGGCGGGCGGCCTCAGCCGCCGCGAATGCCGCCGGCGCTGCGGCCTTAGCCCTCAGGCGGGACTGCATCTCCGAATAAAGCGATTCCGCTATCGCCGTGTTCCTGGCGGAGGAGCCGGTCGCGGACAGCCTGCCCTGATAAAGAGGATCAATCTCGTCCGCCGCCCCTATTACGCCTCCTTTCTTGAAATCGACTGCGCGGCGCAGGTGGTCCTCGCATATCTGTGCGCTGTAGCTGCCGTTCCCCGCTGCGGCCTGCTGGCGGGCTTTCTCCATCACGAAAAGCCCTCCCATTGAAAACGCCTCGACCTCAAGGTCCTGCTGCGGAGGCTTGGGTACCCCTTTATCTGCGGCCCAGGCATCCTGGCGCTGATGGGTGGCTTCATGGATGAAATTCGGCGCGAGCAGGCGGGTCAGTTCGACCATGGGGGTTTCTTTGGTGAGGAGGTCGGACGCGGTATAGCCCTTTTCTGCCATCCAGCGCTCCACGAATTCCTGTCCGAAAGAGACTTCACTGCCGTCCCAGAAACCTATGGAGTCAGAGGCGGGCTTTATGGCCACGCGGAGAGTGTTGAGGCCGGAAGCCGCATATTTAGGGTCTCCGTAAAACTTCATTATGGCATCGCCAGCCTTCGTGCCGGAAATCTCTCCTGAAATACGCTCCTGCAGCCGGGCCGCGACCTGCGCACGTTGCTCCGCGCCAAGCCCGGCGGGTTCCTGGGCGGGAGGCTCCTCCCCGGAACGGACGGAAGACGTGGATTCCGAAAGGTCAACGACGAGGGAGTCTCCGTCGGTTATTTTGGAAAGGTCAAACAACGACCCAAGCGCGGCGAGCTGGGCTTCCGGCGCCTTGACGGCTATGGAATCCACCTTGGCGGCCAAATCGGCCACATGGGCTTTCTGCTCCTCCGTGCTGGCCTGCTCTTCCTGCCTGGCGACTTCCTTGCGGGCGTTCATTATACGGCGGGAAGTGCGTATATGCTGCATGAAAAGCCTTCGCTTCAGCGGCGTCATCTCAACCGCATAATCCCTGAAAGCCATGGACATGGCGTCAAACTTTGCCTGGTCCATTTTCGCGGGGGATACCGCCATATACTTGTCGGCGACGGAGTCCGCGAAACCGGCCATTACTTCCAGCCTTGCGGAGAAACGGGTAGCGTCCCACTCCCTGCGCTCGATGGTCCGGCGGACCAGGTAATCCTGGCGTTCCGCTTCCAGAACGGCATATTCGTAAGCGGCCTGCTGATATATGCCCAGTCTGGCGGGAGAATATTTCTGTATCCACTTTACGGTATCACCGACATTTTCAAGGAAACCGTACTTTGCCACCACGGACTTTGATTTGGACAGAGCGGACGCAGAGCGAGAGGCACGCTTGCCCTTTATAAGCGAGACAATCCCCGCGCGCAGTTTTTCCGGAGAGCCTATCATCACAAGTTTGGATGAAAATTCGTCGATGGCGGAGGCCGTACTCAGTATTTCCTCGGCCCTTTTCTCCCCCGCCGGACCAGACGATTTGAGCGCCCGGACCGCGGCCTGGTTGTCCGCGTTCATTGAAGACAGGCACTTGACCGCGGCCTCGGGAGAAAGCTGGTCCGGTTTGAAATTGGCCTCACAGGCGGCGGCAGCCTTCGCCGCTTCCTGATAGGACATGGCGTCCGCCGAAACGGCGGAAACAAGGCATGCGCATATGCAGCACGCCACGATTAACATCTTCATAATTATTGATATCCCCTGCCGCGGACGACAATCCCGGCGCCGCGGACACACATGCCGGACGGTGAATCCATCAGAAACAAAACCATGATTCACGGACCGGCTTTCCATAATATAATGACATTCCTCGCGCAAGCGCACAAGGACAATAAGCCCCAGACGCCAAAGGCCCAAAAGGTCCACACGACTGCAGGCCACAAACCGCGGCACGGAGCGGACACAAACCCGGCTTTCCCCCTCCGGCCCGAGGGCCCGGTCTGTACAAATAAAAAGCCCCGCGTTTTGCGCGGGGCTTTTCAAAGCTAAGGGTATGCGTTACTTGGCTACGGGTTCGGGAAGGGAGACCTTGCCCTTCACGTCTTCCATGGTGGTAAGAGTTTTTACGTCCTTGTTATAGCTCTTGTCCCAGTTGCCCATTTCCTGGATGTAGCCGTCGCCGCGTATGTAGTTGATGGAGCGGCCCTGGCTGCTCTTGAGAACGGTGCTTATTTTCCACTTGAGAACAAGCTGCATGGCCGCCACGGGGTCGGTCTCGGAGCCGGCGTTGACTATGGAAGAGTCCGGAACTTCGGCGGACATCTCGTAGGTGTAGCCCCAGAGAACATCGACGGAAAGCGGCTCCACGGTGACGGCGGTAAGATAGCGGCCGGTGCCCTGATAGCTGCCGTTGTAGGTGTAGGTTATCATGTACTTGACGGAAACGGTCTTGACGCCGTACAGGTTTTCGACGGAGAAGGTGTAGATATAGCCTTTCGGGCCTTTCCAGCCGGTCAGCTTGGTCCAGGAAGCGACGCCCTGCGGAACCGCGGTGGCATACTGGTTCGTGACATTGACGACGGGCTGGTTTTCCTTTATGATGCCCCAGACCTTGGTGGTCAGGTTGACAATCTGGTCAAGGAGGACAAGCGTATCCCCAAGATTCCCCTTGTCTTCGGAGCGGACCGGGGAGTTCTTTATCTGGTCGGGAACCCATTTCATGCCGGAATCGGAAGGCAGCTTGATTTCCATGTCGGGGGTGTATTCCTGCATCTCCACCTTTACGGACTTCTCGTTAAGGGTATATTGCTTGGGGTCCTTCATCGCGGCGGAGCGGGATACAGTCCCGGTCGCGGCGAGGGAAAGAGACGAAATACCGGCAATGAACGTTGCGCAGAGCAACGCGGACTTCATATTAACGAGCATGCTGCCTCCAGGTGCTAAAGTGCCTTCTCACAGAAAGCTTAACGGTATTATACCTCTTTGGCAAGGACCTTAAGACCCGCAGGTCCCGGACCAAAGGACCTACGCAGCGGAAGTCCTTATTTCTCTTGCGGAAACAGCGCCGCACAAGTATCATGTGAATAGCGGGTAGTAGTCCGCATTTTGCCGAAAACAAAGAGGACAAAAATGATGAAAGGAAAGTTATCACTTGCCGCAATCCTCGCGCTGACAGCAGGCGTGGCCATCGCGAGCGACAAGCCTCAGGTGGATTTTGACCGCAATACCGGCACGGGCTTCAAACAGCTCTATACCGGGAAAGCGGCCGCGGGCCTGGACATTCCCGTCCCGCAGATGAGCGAAGCCTCCAAGGCCGCCATCGCTACCCCGGCCAGAGCCGCCACGAAAGAGTGGACGGTGATGGTTTACATCAACGGCAAAAACAACCTCGCGGACGACGCGCTCAGTGACGTTAACGAGATGGAAGCAGTAGGTTCCAGCGATAACCTTAATATCGTAGTCGAACTCGGCCACATGCCCCAGAACAACGGCGGCTATTATGGCGGCGGAGGCGGCGGTTATGACGGCTGGGACTGGGGATACGGCGGCTACGGCACCGGCATCGGCGTTGGTCCTCACCCCCCCTTCATGCCCCCGATGATGGGCAAGGACGGCAACAAGGCCGCGACGACCAAGGGCGAGACATGGACCGGCTCCCGCCGCATGCTTGTCACCAAGGACGCCGACATGTCCAATATAAGCTCCCCCGTTCTCCAGAACTTCGACAAAGTGGACATGGGAGATTACAAGCACCTTATAGAGTTCGCCAAGTGGGCCAAGTCCAACTATCCCGCCCGCAAATACGCGCTCATCGTCTGGAACCACGGCTCCGGCTGGAAACGCCGCGCCACCTTCTCCAAGGGCATTTCCTACGACGACGAGACGAACAACCACATCACCACCCCTCAGCTGGGCGAGGCGATGGCCGCCATCGGCAAGGTTGACGTGTACGGCTCCGACGCCTGCCTCATGCAGATGGTCGAAGTCAACTATCAGATAAAGGACTACGCCACCTACATAGTCGGCTCCGAAGAGACCGAACCGGCCAACGGCTACGACTACACGAAGTGGCTCTCCCGCCTTGCGGCAAAACCCACGGCGTCCGCTTCCGAAGTCGCCAAGTACGCGGTTCAGGCCTACACTGAATCCTACACCGAGAAGAAGCAGAGCATCACCCAGTCCTACGTGAAGGCCGCCAGCATGAACGGTCTCGCCTCGCTCATGAGCGCCTGGGCAGACACCGCCGTCGCCGCCAAGGAAACCGCGCTTTACACCAGCGCCCTTTC
>CAYPTM010000131.1:0-6769 GCA_964413345.1 uncultured Elusimicrobiales bacterium | reverse complement strand
CACTTCCGCGTCCAGCAGGCGGTAAACCGCAAGGCCCTTTGTATGCCCGTCTATGCCGAGGTAGCCGGAAAGGAAGAGGTCTGCCTGACCGGCCTCGACGGCTATGCAGGTAGGGATGCGACCGTGGTCAAGATACCATGCGCCCGGCAGGACGTCATGCTCCGTAACCACCGCGCCGCCCTTCATGGAATTGGGCGTGCCCCGGACCTCAACGATGCGGTCTACAAGCATGAGCGGCTCGTCCGGCAGACGCACGCGCGTGGGATAGGCGTCGGCATGGGCGAAAGCGGCTCCCAGCACGGGGCCTATTTTGCCTACGGCGAATTCAAGGCACTGCCTGCGGTTCATGAAAACCGGCCTGGCAGGCGGAACCGCCTCGGCACTGGAAGACTGAACTTCAGCGGCAGGCCGGACGGCTTCGGCGGCGGCCGGGAGTTCCCCGGCCCCGAGAGCGGAAAGCAACTGGTTCTGGAAAGCTATGGCCCTGGCCTGCGCGTCCATGTATTCCCTGTTTAGGCGGAGGAACGCCTCATGCGCGCGCACCGCCTCGGACTGCGAGGCCAGCACGGCACCGGCAAGCCCGTTATCAGGAACCGGCATTGCGGGCGGAAGCGGAGGAGTAACGGGTGCGGGCGCGAAAGACGAATTGGCCGGCACGGCGGGACGCGCCGGAGGCGCGGAGTGCGCATGGGCCTTTTTGACCACAGGGGCCGAATGCGTCCCCTTCGTGAGCGCAACGGCAACCACAGGGACCGCCGAAGCCGGCACGGCGGACTGCGTAACTGCGGTCCTGGCGGGCCTCCAGTCCAGCATGGACGGAGCCTGAAGCGAAAGCGGCAACATCACGCGCGGGCCGTGGGCCATCTTGTCCCTATGACCGCAGACAAGCGATTCTTTTCCGTACAACTCCCCCAAATTAAACGGCACTCGCTCCGCGACAAGACGGGCAAGAAGGCGCAGCACGGAGGACACCTCGTCCGCGCCTTTCACGTTCACCGACTTGGCGGCATACGGCTGGCCGGAAAGAATCTTGCCTATCATGCGCGTGCAGGAGGCCTGCGGGCCGGTTTCCACGAACAGGCGCGCGCCGTCGGCGTAAGCCTGCTTCACCACGGCCTGGAAATCGAGGCTTTTCACCGCCTGCGCGGTTATGGAATCGGCCGCGCTCTCGCTGGTGACATCGTAAGCCTTGCCCCATGCCCCGCTGTAAATCTTGACGCCCTGCGGAGCATTGGTGGGAAGAAGATGCAGTTCACGGTACTTCTTGGCCACCAGTTCGGCCGCGGGGAAATGGACCGTTGAAACGCCCTGAAGAGGCAGGAACACGCAGCCGAGGCCGTCAACAAGCGAGTCCACCGCCTTGCGGTATCCGCCCACTACGCATTCAAACGGCGCGTTGACTATAAGGAGAGCGGCGCGCTCCATGCCGCGCAGGGCAAGCTTCACGTTGTCCGCCGGGCGGTCTATGACGCCAAGCACCCAGTCCACGCGTTCCTGAGGGGGAAGGTTCCAGAAGCGCCGCGCCGCGTCGCACGGGCCGGCGAGGTCGTTGACGAAGAGGCTCGATGCCTTCATGCGGCGGAGCATCTCGTCCCGCGCGGTCCATGCCCGCATGGCGAAAAGGCCGGCGGTTTCGCCCAGGCTGTAGCCTATGACGAACCGCGGCTTAACCCCGAAGGAACGGAGCAGGTCGCTCGCGGAAACTGAATTGACAACGGAACTGAATATGGTCGAGTGAAAATCGGTGTTCAGCTCGGCCTCGGTCTCGGCGGACCAGCCCTCGTTCCAGCCGAAACGCCACGGAACTATTTTGTTCGGCACGCACTGGCTTTTAAGATAGCCGTTTTCAAAATCCTGCCGGCGGTATATCTCCGGCCAGTTCGCGCCGAGTCCGACGCCCATTCCGGGATAATGGTTGCCGGAACCCGGAAACACGAAAGCCAGCGAATCCGGCGGGAGCACCGAATCCCCGGTGAAGGCGATGCGGTCGTCCGTGGAGGGCCTGCCTTCGGAAATCAGCTTCCTGGCCTGCGCGGAAAGGGCCTCCAGCTCCGGCAGGTCGCGGCAGACCAGCGCGGCGGCGAAAGCGGCTTCCCCGTGCCCGCCCTTGAGGGCGAACCAGAGCCGTGCCAGCCGTTCCACCGGGGCGGCGCGGTCCTGAAGCTTTGACCAGGCCTCCAGCTCAGACAGCGCGGCCAGCAGGTCGGCGCGCTTCATGGCGCCGACGGCGAAAAGAGCTTCCTTGCGCGCGCCCAGAGGCTGCCTGCGTTCAGTCTCGACCCGGGGACTGGACTGAACGCCATCGAAAGATTCGAGCACCATATGCCCGCAGTTTCCTTCAATGCCGACTGAGGTCACGCCGGCCCGGCGCGGCCCTTCCGCGCGGTTGCGGAACCAGTACTGCGGCCTTGCGGGAAGATGGAAACGCCTGGAAGCGCGGGACAGCTCCTCCACCGGCGAGAGGAAACCCGGCAGAGGCAGGTTTTTAAATGGAGGAAGTATTTCCTGATAAAGGGCCAGAGCGGTCTTGACCACGCCAACCAGGCCGCACGCCGCGCCCGCATGACCCGTTTCCGCGCCGGCGGCGCCAATGGCGCAAGGGTATTCAGCCGCGCCTATGCCGAACACCTCGCACATGGCCGAGGCCTCGGCGCGGTCCTCGCGCGGATAGCCGGAGGCGGAAGCTTCGAGATAGGAAACGGTGGAGCAGTCCACATGCGCGTCCTCGTAGGCGCGGCGCATGGCGGCGGCGCAGGCACGGGCATCGGCCCCTGTTTCCTGCCCGGAAGTTCCCGCGGCGAAACCGGAGCCGCGTATCACGGAGTAAATTCTGTCGCCGTCCCTTACGGCGTCCTCAAGGCGCTTAAGCACCAGAACGGCCGCGCCCTCGCAGGGAACGGCGCCATCGGCGCGCCTGTCGAACGGACGGGCCTGCCCGGCCTTTGAATACGGGCGAACCGCGTCCGTGGCCTGAAGCTGGCGGGCGTCGCCGGAAATGTCCACGGCCCCGGCAAGGGCGCAGTCTATGTCGCCGGTCTGGAGAAGACGGACGGCGGTGTCCAGCGCCCTCATGCCGGACGTGTCTTCGGAGGAAAGGGAGAAGCTTGGGCCGCCTATCTGGAATTCGCGCGCTATGCGGCTGGCGGCTATGCTGGCGAGAGAGCCCATCACGCGGTTCGCGTTAAGCGCGGGGCCCGCGGCCTCGCGGACCTTTGAAACCAGCGCCTTCTCCTCCTCGGGGGAAAGGGACCAGCCCTTTTGCCCGGCGTATTTGCGGGCGGCGCGGGAGAGCGACCAGCGGAAATTGAAATTGGCGGTATTGAAGTCCAGACCGAGGCCGATGAAAACACCCGTGCGCTCTAGCAGGCGGGGCGCTATGCCGGCGTCGGTTATGGCCTTGGAGGCGGAGAGAAGAATCAGCGCCTGCTGGGGAAGGCATTCCTCCAGCTCCCTGGGCGGAATGCGGAAGGCGGCGGTCTCGACCGGCATTTCCGGGAGGAAGTGCCCCTTCGCGGAAGAAGACACAGCCGAGCCGTCCCGTTCGGACGCGAAGCTCATGCCCCGGGCCATGCCTTCGCCGCTGAGTATTTTTTCCTGAAAATCGCGCAGGCCGCTTATTTTGCCGAAGCGGGCGTCCATGCCCACTATGGCCACCGGCGCGGGGCCCGCCTTGGGCTTGTCCGCGGGCAGGGCGGGAACGTAGCCACCCTCACGGTATTCCTCAACCAGCAGATGGGCGTTGATGCCGCCGAAGCCGAATGCCGATACCGCGGCGCGGCGGGGAATCCCGGAACCGCGCTCTTCCCAGGGCCTGGCCTCTGTGGCGATGCGGAAAGGGGAATTGTCCAGCCTGAGGGCGGGATTGGGCCTGCTGAAATTGGCGGTTGGGGGCAGGGTCTTGTGCTTGAAGCCAAGCAGCGTCTTTATGAGACCGGCGGAACCGGCCGCTGTGAGCAGATGGCCGATATTGGACTTCACCGAACCGAGGGCGCACTGCCCCGCGCTCCAGCCTCGTTCTCCCCAGAGCGCCTTGAGGCTCTGCACCTCCACCGGGTCGCCGGTGGGGGTCCCGGTTGCGTGGCATTCCACATGGTCCACGTCCTGCGGCTTCCACCCGGCCTGGGCGTAGGCGGCGCGCATGGCGCGCAGCTGTCCGGCCGCGTTGGGGGCGAGCAGGCTGCCTCCGATATCGTTTGAAAGACCGGCGCCGCAAAGCACGCCGTAAATCCTGTTTCCGTCGCGCAGCGCGTCGTCGAGCCGGCGCAAAACCAGCATGCCGGAACCTTCGCCCACCACAAGGCCGTCCGCCGCCATGTCGAAGGGGGCGGGCCTGCCGGAAGGGGAAAGCGCCCGCAACTGCGCGAAGCCCATCTGCGTATAAAGACTGTCCGGGCGGGAAACGCCGCCCGTGAGCATAAGGTCCGCACGGCCGCTTATAAGTTCGTCGGCGGCGAGCTTGACCGCGTAAAGGGATGAGGCGCAGGCCGCGTCCAGCGCGTAGGAGCCGCCGCCGAAGCCGAGAGCCCTGGCCACCACGGCGGCTGGAAGGCCGGCGCAGTAGCGGTTGAGGGGCGAAACCCCGGAGTTGTAGTCCGAAACGTGCGACCCGAAAACACGTTCCTCGAAAGCGGGTCCGACGAGCTCGCGCGAAAGCGCGGAAATGGACTCAGTGGGCAGGGCGATGTTGCCGATTATGACGCCCGCGCGGGAAAGGTCCGGATTCTTCAGCCCGGCGTTCGTGAAGGCCTCGCGCGCGGCGTGCAGGGCCAGATGGAAGGCGGGGTCCAGCTTTTCGATGAATGAAGGAGGCAGGGCGAAGCCGCCGGCGTCAAGGCGGAAATCCTCCACAAAACAGGCCTTGAGACTGTAGGCCTTGTCCGGCGCGCCCTTGGCATGGTCGAACACTTCCGCAGGGTCGATTATCCAGCGGCCCTCCGGCACGGCGCGGCTGGCGCAGGCTCCGGCGCTGATGTTGTCCCAGAACGTGCGCAGGCCCGGCGCCTGCGGAAATATGCCGCCTATGCCGACTATCGCTACCTTCGCCCTTGTGCCCATCGCCTATGCCGCTCCCACGGCCGTATTGTTCCTGAACATGGCGTTGAGCGCCTTGTCAGAGGTGCATTCGTAGCCCTCCATGCGGGCCACGAGCTTCCCGTCGGAGGAAGTGAACTCTATATCCGCCAGGGCGGAGTTTTCAAGCGCGCGTCGTATTCTGGCGGAAACCCTCACTCCGGAAGCGGGGAAGCGCTCCGTGTACTGCCTGTAGGAAGCGGCGGAATTCGGCAGGGAGCATGCTCCCGTCCGCTCGAATGTCCAGACTATCATGGCCTGATAGGCAGCGTCGAGTATGAGCGGGTCGGTAATCCAGGAATCGCGCAGGGGATGCTTCTCCCAGTTCTGCGGAGGAGCGGCGCATATCGCCTCAGCCGCTATGCCGCCGCCTGAAACGCCGTTGACCGCCTTTATGGCGCGCATATCGGGCCCATGGAACAGTATTTCGGAGTAAATCTCGTCCGCGTTCTTATGATAGGAGCGCAGGGCGAGTTCCAGTGAAGGAGCCGGCGCCTTGAGCGGGGAAGAGGAAAGAAGCATCTCGGCCCCGGCGTGCAGCACTCCGCCCTCGCCGCGCAGTTCGCAGCGGACGGAATACAGCTCGCCGTTCTTCACAGCCTTGCCGGTGAACGCCTCGACACGCCTGGGCTTTCCCCCCTCAAGTATCACGCCCTTGAGCACCTTGAGGGAATTGAAGCCCGCGAACAGCAGACCCGGATTCCCATGCATGGCCGCGTGGGCCAGCCACTCAGTTGTGACAGCAAGCGGCAGCACCGCCTTGCCGTTTATCACATGGGAGGACAGAAACGGCATTTCCTCCAGACTGACGTTCTTCTCGAAAACCCTGACCATTTCGGAAAGCGGCGCCGCCGCCTTCCCGCAAGAACGGGTTCCG
The DNA here is from genome assembly GCA_964413345.1 of uncultured Elusimicrobiales bacterium. Lineage (GTDB taxonomy): Bacteria > Elusimicrobiota > Elusimicrobia > Elusimicrobiales > Elusimicrobiaceae > CAYPTM01. The sequence continues at coordinate 822 of CAYPTM010000131.1, read as the reverse complement.
GCGGGAACGGCTATAACCGTCACTTCCGCGTCCCCTCCCTGAAGGGCCAGTTCACCCGCGAGGAACCTGCCGCCTCCCTCCAGCGGTATGGCGGCTATGCCCTCGGCGCTGAAGACTTTCTTGAGCGCGGGGGTTACCATGCCGCCGTCCCACGGGCCCCAGTTGAAGGCCACCGTCTTGCAGGACGGGACGCGGCGGACCATGAGCTGGGCCGTCTTGTTAAGCACCTCGTTGGCCACGGCATAATCCGACTGGCCGGAGCGGCCGAAACGCGCCGTGGAGGAGGAGAACAGGGCCAAAACCTTGAGATTGGGAACGTCCACGCAGGCCAGAATGTTTCGCAGACCACCGACCTTGGTGGAGAACACGGAATCGAACATGGCGGGAGTCTTGTCCGCGAGAAGCTTGTCGGCCAGAACGCCGGCGCCGTGCACAACGGCGCGTATTTTGCCGTGCTCCGCCTCCACTTTGGAAAGCAGCTTCCGCACTTCCTCCGCGTTACGGATATCGGCGCTGAGGTAGACGGCCTTTGAGCCGAGAGCCTCGAAACGCGCCATCTGGCGGCGCATTTCCCTCGCGGCGAATATGGCCGCAGTCTTTTCACCAACGGCACGGGGCGTGGCCTCCGCGCCCATGCGCTCCATGAGCGCGCGCTTCACTTCCGCCTCGGTCTTGAGGGAGGAGAGCCAGGCCTCCTCGGCCTGCGGCGCGGGGCTTCTGCCGAGCAGGACAAGCGTCGCGCCGGAAGCTGCCGCCAGAGCGGCGGCGGCCTCGGCGGTAACGCCGCGGGCTCCGCCCGTCACAAGGGCCACGTCGCCCTTT
>CAYPTM010000130.1:0-6775 GCA_964413345.1 uncultured Elusimicrobiales bacterium | reverse complement strand
TGGATGCCGAAATACAGAAAGCCCTGCAAAATAACGCCATAACGGAAGGCCATGCCCGGGCAATACTCACTGTCCCGGACAAGGATGCGCGCCTGCGGCTTTACCATGCCATCATGGAGAACAAGGCCTCGGTCAGACAGACGGAAGACCTGGCAAGGAGCATATCCAACGGAGGCGGCGCCAAAGCGGCCCCCAAGAAAGCGGCGGACAAGAGCGCGGACGTAAAGGCTTTTGAAGATTCTCTTGCCCAGAAACTTGGGACAAAAGTAGAACTTAAACCCGGGAGCAGAGGGCAGGCCGGACAGCTGATAATCCACTACCACTCATTCGACGAGCTGGACAGGCTGGCCGAAAAACTCGGCCACAGGAGCTGACATGTCCATAAAAAAGACGGCCCTTGCCGCACTGGCAGGATTGTCTTTACTGGCCCTGGGAGCGCAGGCCCAGAAAGAGGAAGTCATCCCACTCCCCGACGAGCCGGGAGAAGTCAAAACAGAGGTGGCGGCAGACACCGCGGCGGTAACCACGCCGGCGCTGCCGAAGTTTACCCCAGTCTATCTTACCAACTCCCCGGATCTGAACGCATATTACATGTATGCGGACGGCGGCATGGACGCCAACTGGTTCGTAGGTTACTCCAACTGCTGGATAGTCAAACTGCCGCCGGCGCCGGTAGGACGCTTCTCGAAGGCCTTCATCGGAGCCAGGCTGGGGCGGTCCAAGAGCACGCCAAAACCGGATAAGCCGTGGGAACTCTCCCCGGTACAGGGAAAGATATTCATGGCCCTGTCGCCGTCGCTGGCGTTTACCTCGCAGCAGACCTATTTCCTGGTCGAAAACAGCGACATACCAAGGGAACCTACGCCCAAAGACTCGCTGGAAGGGGTTGGCGCGGCACAGTGGTTCTGGGCAGAAGTCCCGGTCTCCTCGATAGCCACTGACAGGCCCAATTATCTGGCGCTCTGGTCCAATTCCGAAGCCCTGTCCTCCTCTTCAAACTCCCCCATAGTGGCCGGCGGGGAAATGCGCGGGGCGACAGAGCAGAGAGTATGGGTAAACAGCACCCTGAAGGGCACCCCGCCCCGGGAAAGCGACAGCTCTCCCGGGACAAGCATATCGGGCATGTCCCCGGCCATGGTCATCAAACTGGTTCCGGTCAATGAGGCAAGAGTCATAGTGCGGGCCCTTACCCTTACCCCTACGACGATGGGACCGGTCGCCGCATTCAGCGCCATAGGACAGGATATAAGCGCAGCATGGCTGGAAATATCCCCGGACAGGTTTACCTGGAGCAGAATTTCCCGCCTGTTCACGGCCCCGCCGTACAGCATGACCTTCACAAAGGCCATGTTGCCGACAGAAGACACATACTTCATCCGGGCTGTGGCGCAGGATAACCTCAACAATACAGGCTACAGCAAGGAACTTACCATCAGCCGCAAGGACATACCCTAAAAAAATCAAAAACCGGCAAGAATTCCGGCCGGCCGCAGTTTGCATGAAAGTTGCCTGATTTTGCGCCATTTTCCCGGCCAAAAATCAGGCAACTTTTTTGACAAAATTTGTTGCGTCGGTGTTACAATTTCGGTCATTTCCCTTTCATGGTGTTTTTGGGTATGCCAGTGTTCTTTTCCGGCGCGGAATTTGCGCGGCCGCTTTTTGGGCCAGCCGCATTTTCCGGAATTTTGCCGGCGCGTGCGGATTTTCAGTCCTCAAATCCGGCTGGGCCGGATGCGGGGGCCAAAGTGTTGACATTTTGTCCACATTGTTGCAAAAAAGCAACACAAAAGCGGGGGGTCACCGGCAAAAAAATCAGAGGCCGAAGCGGATTTTGAACAGGGTCCAGAGGGCGATGATGCCGTCGCGGGGACGGATTTTCTTGCCCTGCTCCATGGTGCGGGGATGATAGGAGATGGGAACCTCGACTATCCTGATACCGCGCCGCAGGACCAAAGCGGTCACTTCGGGGCAGAACTCAAAACCCGTGCAGCGCAACGGCAGGGATTTCAGCAGGGAAGCGCGGAACACCTTGTAGCAGGTGGGTTCGTCGGTAATTGAAGAGCCGAAAAGCAGGTTGGTCCAGAGGGAAAGGAAGCGTCCCCCGCTGTGAAAAAGCCAGGAATGGCGCGGATTGGCCTTGTTGAGGATGCGGGAGCCGTAAACCACGTCGGCCCCGCCGGACACTATGGGCTCCACGAGGGAGGCATACTCGGACGGGTCGTATTCCAGGTCCGCGTCCTGAATGAGGATTATGTCGCCCGTGGCGGCGGCTATGCCGGTGCGCACGGCGCTGCCCTTGCCCAGATTACGCTCGTGCCTGATGTACACCAGCCCGGGGAAAGAAAGGGCTTTCGCGGCGGTCGCGGTCCCGTCAGATGAGCCGTCATCCACTATGATGACCTCGAGCTCCAGCGATGGATTGCGGGAATAGACGGCGCTCACGCACTCGGCCAGGGTGGCCGCCTCGTTGTAAGCCGGAATCAGGACGGATATCTTCATAATAATATTGCGAAAATAAATGATAACATATAAGCGCGGCGGACGCAGTCACTATTTATACGACCGGCGGAGAGCACCATGAGCGAAAACTGTCCCGTTAAGGTAGGGGAAACGGTACCCGATTTCGAGCTGGAAACGTTTGACCCCGGAACGATGACATTCGGCAGGATTTCCCTTGATGAAATGATGAAGAAGGGGAAATGGACGGTACTTGTGTTTTATCCGGCCGACTATTCCTTCGTCTGTCCCACCGAACTGGCTGACCTGGCCGCGCTGCAGGATGAGATAGCCGCCGCCGGGGCAGAGATAATATCAGTCTCCACCGACACGAAATTCGTCCACCTGGCCTGGCAGAGGGAAGAGCGCCTTCTCAAGGACGTCAAATACCGCATGGCGTCCGACCCGTCGGGCAGGGTATGCCGGATATTCGGCGTTTACGACGCAAAAAGCGGCCTCGCCCTGCGGGGCACCTTCATCGTCAGCCCGGACGGCATACTCTCCGCCTCCGAAGTGAATTACTACAACGCGGGCCGCAACGCGGCGGAACTGCTGCGCAAAATCAGGGCGAACGTTTACCTGGCGGCACATGCCGAAGAGGCCTGCCCGGCGAACTGGCAGCCGGGAGGGAAAACCCTTTCCCCCGGCACGACGCTCGTAGGCAGAGTGGGGGATTCCCTGAAAGGGCAGTGAGCGGGAAACGAGAATGGCGAAAATCCTTGCGATAGACGACGACCCCACGATAATCGAGCTTTACAACGAACTCCTCCGCGCCGGCGGCTACACTGTGGACACGGCGGACGACCCCGTGACCGCGGTAACCAAGTTCCGGACTTTCGACCCCAACCTCATAATCTGCGACTGGGACATGCCCTCAGGCGGGGGGAAGACTTTCTTCCAGAGCCTGCGCGCCGTCATGTCAAAAGGCGTTCCGGTCATTTTCATAACCGGCCGCGAAGCGGACGACCTCGGTTCCACGCTGAAATTCAGCAAGGTCGCCTACATCAAGAAACCTTTCAACAGGGAAATACTTTTCGGCAAGATAGATGAATTCCTGGGCACGGCGAAGGCGGCCGCCGTTGAGCCGGAAATAATGACACTGCCGACCGTGGATTTCAAAGGCATGCGGGTTCTGGTCATAGACCACATACCGGAAGAGGCTGATTTCATCCAGCGCACACTCATCGACGAAGGCTGCGAAACGGTGGCCTCGCCCGATGCCCCCGCCGGGGCCACCACCCTTGGCCTCTACAAGCCGCGCGTAGTATTCTGCAACTGGGACCTGCCGGCCAAAACCGCCCGCACCTTCATAGAAACACTGCGCAACACGATGCACGATTCCACGCCCGTCATCTTCATATCCGAGAAGGAGAAGGCCGCCATGCCGGAAGCGTTCCTTGTAAAAAACACCGGCTATCTCAAAAGGCCCTTCACCAAACAGGAAGCCCTGTCCGCGCTGACGAAAATCCTGTCTGAAAAGATACTCGCGGACGCGACCCCGGCCAGCAAACCGCAGACACAGGATACCGGGGCGGATGCCTGGGCGACAAACCAGATTAACATAGAAATACCTGCTAAGCCCGCCGAAGCGCCCAAACCGGCGCCACAGGCTCCGGCTGCAGGGTCGACACCAACGCCCGCGCCACGGGTTCAACCCGCGCCGGCCCAAATGCCGCCGCAGGCCGCTGCCGCTCCCCAACAGTCGCAGCCAACCCTTGCACCGCAGGCGCAACCGGCACAGCAGGCCAAAGCTCCTGTTCCCCAACAGCCGGCCATGCCGGCAAAAGCGCCGGTTCAGGCCTTGCCAAAACCTCAGCCGCAGATGCAAAAGGTTCAGCCGCCCCAGCAACCGCCAAGGCCCGCCGCACCCATGCCGGTGCAGCGCCCGGCCGGATTGCCGCCGCAGGCCGCGCCCAGACCCGCCATGCCGAACGTTGCGCAGCCTCAACAACGACCGCTTCCCACCCGGCCTCAGCCCGGTCAGCCGCTCCGGCCCGTTCCCCCGAACCCCGCGCAAAAGCTTACCCCGGCGGCCCCGGGCATGGTCCAACGACCCGCAATTCCACAGCGCCCGGCGGCTGCGCCGCAACAGGCGCAAATGCGTCCGGCCGTACCGGCGCAGACCGTAATGCGCCAGACAATCGCGCCCCAGACATCCATGCAGAGACCGCCAGCCGCCGCAAGGCCCGGCGTCCCTCCCCTGACGGCGCAGCGCCCGGCAGGACCTATACCGCCCCAGCCCGGTTTACAGCGCCCCGCGATACAGCAGAGGCCGGCCCCGATTCCTCCACCTTTAGCGGGAGCGCCGCAACAAGCCCAGCCGGTTCGCCTGCCCCAGCAGCCACTGCCGGTCAACAATCCCCTTGTCACCGGGCACAGGCCCCCGCTTGCCACAACGCCGCGCAGGGCAACGCCGAAACGCCAGCCCGCGCCAGCATCCCAGCAGGCTGCCGCGCCCGGGCAGGCACAGGCCCCCGCCGCCGGAAATCCCGCTCCCCAGAAAGGAGCCGTGGAGAAACTGTTCGGCGGACTGTTCGGAAAAAAGAAATAGCCCGATAAAAATTCACAAACAAAAAGCCCCCCGGTTTTCAGCCGGGGGGCTTTTCAATTCAAAAACAGCTATTTGGAAGCCAGATAGCCCATCAGACGGTATATCAGCTTGGCGGCGTTGAATTCCGTCAGCACCGAACCCTTCATCGGGCAGACTTCCACCACGTCCACGCCTACGACATTTTTCGCCCGGCATACCGCGCGGAAGAGGTCCAGCGCGTCATACCACGAAAATCCGCCGGGCTGGGGCGTGCCGGTCGCGGGCATTACGGAAGGGTCGAACCCGTCAACGTCTATGGTCAGGTAAACGTCCTTCCCAAGAGCCTTTAGCACGTCCCGCACAAGTTTCGCGTTGTCCCTGCTGGCATGGGCCGGGAAAGTTTTCACCCTGCCGGAATTGACGAACTCCTTCTCCTCGCCGCCTATGCTGCGTATGCCCACCTGCACGACGGGGCAGACGCGCGATACGGGGAACATGGCGCAGGCGTGATTGCGCGTGCTGCCCTCGTATTCCGGCCTCAGGTCGGCGTGCGCGTCGAAATGGAGCACGCTGAGCTTCGGGTGCTTTTTGAGGAACGGAGGAATGAGCGCCTGCGAAATGGAATGCTCCCCTCCGATGAAAAATGGTATCGGCTTCGCGGCGGCAGCGGCTTCGGCGGCGGCCTGAATCCTTTTGAAAGCAGCGCTTTCGGAACCCCGACAGTCCACCGTCTTCGCGGTGTGTATGCCGAGCAGCCAGGTCTCTTCGCCGGTCTCCTCGTCCCAAAGCTCCACCTGGGACGAAGCCTCCACCACTGCGGCGGGACCCTTGCCCGTTCCCTTGACGTAAGAGGTAGTCTTCTCGTAGGGGACGGGGATTACGGAAAAACGGGCGCTGGAGAGCGAGCTGAGCTCGCTCTCCAGTCCCATGAACTTGGTTGTGTCGATTGTTTCGCTCACGGCGGGGTCAGGCCACGAAGACGGCGGCGGCCACGACGGTGGTCCACACGCCCTCGGTGCAGATGGCGGACTGGGTGATGTTGGCCGTTTTAACAATCTTGCCGCTCATCTCCCACATCTCCTCTTTCTGGTCCCAGGTGGAGTTCACGTCGAACTGCACGCCCTGGATAGTCGCAAGCATCAGCGCGGCGAGGTCTTCGGCGTAATCGCCGCTCTGCTCGTCCGTTTCGCCGAAGCTGTGGTGCTCGGATATGTAACCGTGCATGCTCTTGTCCTTGGGAAGGGCAAGGCCGACCGAGGCCGCTATAAGGCGCCTGTTTTCGTTTGAAGTATTCCGGCTTATCACCAAGTGCAGTATCTGGCCGCTTTTAAGCTCTTCAAGTCCCTTGTGGACCGGCACGATCTTGCAGCTGGGAGGGAATATGCTCGACACGGGCACGAGGTTGAAGCGGGCGATTTTCGCGTCGCGGAGCGCTTCTTCAAAGCTAGCAAGCTTTTCCTTGTGCCGTCCGAGGCCTTTGGTAAGGAACATCCGTTTTGGAACGAAGGCATCTGCCATAGTATTTATAATTTATACAAAATACCATCGGCCTTGCAATAACTTTTTTCCCGTCGGGGGAAGCGCGGCTTCAAACCAGGAGGCTGAAGAGTTCCGCGCAATTCGCCATCGCGGAGGAGGCCAGCTCGCCGGGAGCAGCCCCGCAGTGGGCGGAAAACGCGGCGCATATTTCCGGAATTTTGGAAGGCTCGTTGCGGCGGCCCCGGCAGGACTGGGGCGGCAGGTAAGGGC
>CAYPTM010000129.1:0-6790 GCA_964413345.1 uncultured Elusimicrobiales bacterium | reverse complement strand
ATCCGAAGCGTATCGCCAGGGTGGCCGGCATCGACATGCCGGCCGGGTCATAGGCGAATCCGCCGGTAAGGAAGCCCAGCAGGGCTCCGCCGAAAACTATGTACTTGTGCTCAGGGTCTCTTACCGCTTCATGCGTGGCGGCTTCCAGTTTCTCGGTGGCTTTGGTGGCCGAGCGCAGCAGCTTCACGCTGTGGGTGAGGGAGCCGAAAATGTCCGGCAGGGAGCGGATTAGGCTTATCAGACCGCCGAACGCCACGCCGCCCGCGCCTATGTAGCGCAGATAGGTGCTGCGCATGTCCGCGGTGCTCATCTGGTCTATGGGTATGGTGCCCGGGACCACGATATTCGCGCCGCCGAACGAATGTATAAGCGGTATTATGACCCAGTAGCCGAACATGCCGCCGGCGAAAATCACGGCCGCGATGCGCAGTCCTATAAGGTATCCGACGCCCACGAACAGCGGGGATATCTCGTAGCCGAAACCGGCCTGATGCAGTTTCGGGAAGGTCCACATAAGGGTGTCCTTGAAAAGGTTCAGGCCGCTCATGGCGAACTTGAACAGTCCTCCGAAGAATATCCCGACGAAAACCGGTTTTGCCCCCGTGCCGCCCTTGTCGCCGGCCATAAGCACCTTGGCGCACGCGCTGCCTTCGGGGAAGGGCAGGTTTTTGTGTTCGTGCACCATGAGGGACTGGCGCAGCGGAATCATCATCAGCAGGCCCAGAAGACCGCCGACCATGCCGAGCAGGAACACATTGTGGTTGGACATGTCCCCGCCGAGGAACATCAGGGCCGGGACCGTGAATATGATGGCGGCGGCGAGCGATTCTCCCGTGGACGCGAAGGCGTGGACAATGTTGTTTTCGAGGATGGTTCCCGTTCTGCCCAGCAGCTTGGGCAATATCATCCTCAGCGTGGCCATGGAGATGATGGCCGAAGGTATGGAAGCGGAAACCGTCATGCCTATCTTGAGGCCCAGATACGCGTTGGCCGCGTTGAAGACCACCGACAGTATCAGGCCCAGCACTACGGCCTGTATGGTGAATTCGGCCACGCCATCTTTCTGCGCGGGTATATATGGCGTCAGGTGTTCGGTATGACTTTTTTTCTCGTCGCTCATTTCCTCTCCCTCTCGAGGTTTCGCAAATCTATGCGGCTTTTTCCAAAACGCCTATGACCAGGTCGGCGCAGTCGAACATGTCCTTAAGCTCAAGAAACTCCTTTGTGGAGTGCGGTTCCCACATGCCGCAGCCCAGATTGGGCGTAAGTATGCCGTGTTCGAAATATATGTTCGCGTCCGAGCCCCCGCCGCCGGTGGCAAGGCGTATTTTGAGCCCGCGTTCCGCGGCCGCCGCAAGCAGCAGCTTAACGGCCGGCGTGTCCGGTTTCAGTACCATGTTGTTGTAGTTGCGGTCGGCCTTGAAGTCGCAGCGGGCGGAAAGGGTTTTCCCGTCCACTTTCACTTTCGCCGAGGCGCAGGCGTCGCGGAAGGCTTTTTCCATTATTTTTATCTGGCGGTCCAGTTTGGAAACTTTGTGGCTTCGGGCTTCGGCCCGGAGGCTTACCAACGGTGTTATCACGTTCGTGGCAGTGCCGCCGTTTATGACGCCTATGTTGGCCGTCGTTTCGAAATCTATGCGCCCGAATTTCAGTTTTGCCATCGCTTTGGCGGCGGTCTGTATGGCCGAAATTCCTCTTTCCGGGAACATGCCCGCGTGGGACGCCACACCGTGAACGTCAATTTGCATGCGGGCGACTGCCGGGGCTCGCACGGTCAGGTCCAGCGGGCTTTCGCTGTCCAGCACAAGGCCGTTCCTGGCTTTTAAAAGGGAGTAGTCCAGATTCTTGCTGCCCTGCAGCCCGACTTCCTCGCAGACGGTTATGGCTATTTCCAGGGGAGGGTGCTTTATTTTTTTCTCGCGGATGACGGCAAGCGTTTCAAGTATGGCGGTTATGCCTGATTTGCAGTCCGCTCCCAGTATGCTGGTGCCGTCGGAGTAGATGCGTCCGCCCTTTTTAACGGGCGTTATCTTTGCCGCCGGTCCGACGGTGTCCATGTGCGAGGAGAGGAGAAAGGGCCTGCCGCCGTTAGCGGAAGGAAGCGTTGCTATAAGGTTACCGGTTTCCCCCCCTATCTTTTTGCCAGCGCCGTCAAACCTGACCTTGCAGCCCAGCGTTTTGAAAGCCTTTTCCAGATGGGCGGCTATCTTTCCCTCCTGGCGGGAAAGGGAAGGTATTCTGGCGAGGGTGAGGAAGGTGTCCGTCATCCTGGCTTCGCTTTTTTTATCTATGAATCTGCGCATGGTCTCCCCGTGAATGAAAGTATAGCAAATCGTCAGGCGGCGGCCCGTGTTAGCGCCGCGGCGCTGGGTTTTTCGGCAAAAGGCCGTATTTTGCACGCGGCCATATGCCCTTCCTCGGTTTCCATAAGCTGAGGGTCGGCCGCGCCGCACTGCGGCTGGGCGTAAGGGCAGCGGTCGCGGAAGCGGCAGCCCTTCGACAGAAGTTCCGCGAAAGGTATCTCGGCCGAATCCGTCCGGGCGGGGATGCCGTCGCGGAAAGCCTTCGGGTCGGCCAGCGGTATGGCGGAAAGCAGGGCTTCCGTGTACGGATGCTGCGGATTCTCGAGCACCTTGCCGGTGGGGCCGCTTTCGACTATTCTGCCCAGATACATGACCGAAACCGTTCCGCACAGGAAGCGCACCAGCGAGAAATCGTGGGTTATGAACAGATAGCTGAGGTTCATCTGTTCCTTGAGTTCCTTCATCAGGTTGAGTATCTGCGCCTGCACGGAAACGTCCAGGGCGGACACCGGTTCGTCGGCCACCACCAGCTTGGGCGAAAGCGCAAGCGCTCTGGCTATGGCTATGCGCTGCCGCTGTCCGCCTGAAAATTCGTGAGGGAACCTGGAACAATGCCCGGTTTCCAGTCCCACCTTCTGAAGCAGTTCGGCGGCGCGCGCTTTCCTTTCCCCGTTCCCTTTCCCGGAATTGTGTATGCGGAGCGGTTCGGTTATGAGCTCCTCGACTGTCATGCGTGGGTTGAGGCTGGAGAAGGGGTCCTGAAAGACGACGGAAAGAGTCGCTCTTGCCTTCGCCAGTTCGCTTCCGCCGAGTTTTTTGAAATCCTTGCCGTGGAACAGCACCTGTCCGGATGAGGGAGCCTCAAGGCCAAGCAGCACTTTGGCCAGCGTGGTCTTGCCGCAGCCGGATTCCCCCACTATCGCGTGCGCTTGTCCTTCCGATACGGAAACCGACACTCCGTCCAATGCCCTGACTTCGTCCGTCTTCGGAGCGAAGAAAGAGGAGGAGCCGGAATATATCTTCGTGATGTCCCTGCCTTCGATTATCGCGCTCATGGCTGTTTCCCGCAGAGCCAGCAGCGGGAGCGCTGCCCCCCCTCCAGTTCGAACAGCGGAGGTTCCTCGTTGTCGCAGACCGACATCTTGACGGGACAGCGCGCTGCGAACGCGCATCCCTTGAAATTGAATGCGGGGGACGGATGTCCCGGTATGGTGGACAGCCTGTCTTCCGTCTTGAAAAGTGAGGGTATGGAGCTGAGCAGGCCCTTGGTGTACGGATGGGCGGGCCTTTCGAAAATCATGGCGGTGTCCGCGGTTTCCATTATCCTGCCGGAGTACATTACCATGACGTGGTCGGCGTGCTCGGCCACTATGCCGAGGTTGTGCGTTATCAGCACCACGGCCATGTCGGACTGTTTTTTCATGGAATCAATCAAAGAGAGTATCTGCGCCTGTATGGTCACGTCCAGGGCGGTGGTGGGTTCGTCGGCTATAAGCACGTCCGGATTGCAGGCCAGCGCGAGGGCTATCATTACGCGTTGCCTCATTCCGCCGGAAAACTGGTGGGGATAGGAGGACAGTTTTCTCACCGGGTTCGGTATGCCGACTTTAGCCAGAAGCTGGGCCGCCTGCGCGGAGGCTTCCTGCGGCTTGCATGCCTCGTGGGCCAACAGCGTTTCGGTTATCTGCCGGCCTATGGTGAGGACGGGGTTGAGGGAAGTCATCGGGTCCTGGAAAATCATCGATATTTCCGCGCCCCGTATCTTCCTCAGCTCGCCCTGCGGCAGGCCGAGGAGCTCCCTCCCCTTGAATATCACGCTTCCGGAAGTTATCCTGGCCGGAGGAACCGGGAGAAGCCCCATTATGGCCAGTGCGTGCACAGTCTTGCCAGAGCCCGATTCCCCCACCACGGCCAGCGTTTCGCCGCGGCTTATCGAATAGCCGAAATCGGACAGGGCGCGCACCCGCGTGGCGTCCGTTTCGAAGTCGACGGTAAGGTTTCTTATCTCAAGGGGGATGGACGTGTCTGTCATCAAATGAAAACGGGACTTCCGCTAAATGAAAGCCCCGCTGTTTCCCGCTAGATGGTGGTAGTCACCAGCGTTTCGGTCGTAAGCACGCCGGGAATGGAGCGGATTTCATGAACCACGGTGTTGGAAAGCGTCTGGAGGTCTTCGCACTCCATGTCCAGTACCAGGTCCCACCTGCCGAACATGGCCGATACGTGCGCCACACCTCTGACCCGCTTGATCTTGACCAAGGCGTTGTTTTCGCGTCCTGCGCTCAGCTTCACCAGAACAAGACCGGTAATCATGTTTGCTCCTGTAAAATATTAGCGTTATATAATTATAGCACATCGGCGCGTTTGAGGCTTTCGCGGAGGTTTTGCCCTTCCCAGGGGGTTGCGGGCAGTTGTTTTGGCGGCGCTGGCACAATTATTTGTAAAATCTCTGGGTGAAAGCTTTGGTGCAGCGGGTTGCGCGCGCGGGCGTTACGGTAAACGGCTCGACGCGCGTTATTTCGCGCGGACTGCTGGTGCTGCTCGGGGTCGGGAAAAGCGACGACGCCGAAAAAGCGGCGTGGCTGGCGGCCAAGACGGCCAATCTGCGTATTTTTCCTAACGGGGAAGGGAAGTTCGACCTCTCCCTGCTCGCAGTAAAAGGGGAGGCGCTGGTCGTCTCCCAGTTCACCCTTTACGGGGATTGCGCCAGGGGCTGCCGTCCGGATTTCGGTTCGGCCGCTCCGCCGGAAAAGGCTAAACCGCTTTACGAGGCTTATGTTGAAAGCCTGCGAAGCCTGGGCGTGCAGGTCAAGACCGGGGAATTCGGCGCCCATATGGACGTGGAACTTTTGAACGACGGGCCCGTTACTGTGCTTATCGAGCGCTGAACGGACAGCTTACGGAGGATGTGACAACGTGTCTGACGATCTTTTCAAAGCAGGTCAAAACAACGTGCCGGGCGGGGGCTTTTCCCGGATATGGAAATATATGGCGGCCATTGCGGTCGCCGCCGCGATAGCGGCTGGTCTGGTCAATTTCATGCGCGTCAGGAAAGAGGAGCAGCGGCGTCTTCTGCTGGCCCAGAAGAGCGTGTCTCTGGCCACTCTCGAACCGTCCTATTACCACGACGCCATAATAGAAGCCCGCCTTTCCACGAGGAATTCCGAAATAATAGAGCGCTGGGAAAAAACTCCCCCCCATGTGAAGGTCCTGCGGGGAGGACAGCAGGTTTCAACAATCGGCGGGCTGAAGGAAATGTACATGACCCGCGTTTCCCCCGGCGAATGGAAGGGCGTGTTCCCGTGCCCCTGGAATGCCCCGAAAGGTTCCTACACCCTTAAGCTGGATGACGCGGGAATCCCGCAGCTGCTTGCAAAATACGGCGAAGGCCTTCTTCAGGAGAAGGGCTTTAAAATATTGCGGCGCGAGCCGAAGCCCCTGCCCAAGCGTTTCGTGGCCCTTACGCTGGAGTACTCCAGCTCCTACGGGTCGCTGGGGATGAAGAGCCCGGACGGTGTGTCGCGCAGTTTCGCCAGCATCGCCGACTGGGGCAAGCATCTCGAGGCGGACACGGTCTGGATTCTCGTCGGTAAAACTACGGGTGACAAGGGCCGCGTCTGGAATCCTGTGGAGATGGAAAACGTCCGCAAGATAGGCAAGGCCTGTCATGAGAAGGGAATAAAGTTCGGCGTATGGGCGATGTGCTATCTGACGCATCCCGAGAAGAACAAGCCCTGGCTGGACCGTTACGAATGGGCGCAGGACGTGCATGACGGACAGCCGGTCAAGGTCCGCTCAGTTTCGCTGCGCGATCCCAAGCGTCCCGACGATATCGCCGACCTTCTGGCCCAGTACGCGGCCATGCCAGAGGTGGACTACATCGGCCTTGATTACATCCGCAACGCTCTGGGCGGCTATGAGCTGGCGGAAGATTTTTACGCGGATTTCCCGTGGATAAACAAGCCCCAGGGCTGGGACAAACTGTCAGGCAAGGAAAAAATCGTCGCTTTCGCCCGTCTGAAAATACCGCGCAAGGACAAGGAACTTATAGACGCGTGGCAGTGGTGGCGCGCCTATAAGGTCGGCGGCATAGTGCGCCGCATAAGCAAGCGGCTCGGCACAGAAAAACCCCTGTGGGGCTTTACCCTCGGCTGGGAAAAGGGCTGGCAGCACGGGCAGGACCCAGTCATGATGAACGACGCTGGCATCGACGTGGACGCCATAATGCTTTATGAGGCCAATGACGAGCAGTACTCCGGCATGATGAAGGACTGGCATTCCTACGTGAAGCGCGGCGACGTGCAGCTGATAGTCGGCAATATCGTGGACTGGCCCCTTCATCAGAACGGCGGCATCAATGCTTACAAGACGCGCTTCATGTGGGCTATAAAGGATATATATTCCGACGGCCTCGCCAAAGGACTGTTTGTTCATGACCTCGGCAGGCTTATAGCCGGGCGCAAGGGTCCCGCCTCCACCGCGGACTG
>CAYPTM010000128.1:0-6813 GCA_964413345.1 uncultured Elusimicrobiales bacterium | reverse complement strand
CACGGTCAGCGGCGCAGGGAAATACCTTAAGGAAAAGAATCACGCAGTCAAAGTCATAGCGTTTGACGCGGCCAATTCCTGGTACTCCACAAACGGGCAGCCTAAGCCATACAAAGTGGAAGGCATGGGACTGGATTTCGACACTCCGGTCCTCTACAAGCAGTACATAGACGAAATAATACCCGTTGGCGACGAGGAGTCCTTCGCCATGGTGAAAACGGTTTCAGTCAACACGGGCATCTGCGGCGGCCTCTCCAGCGGAGCGGTGGCCTACGGCGTGTCAAAATACGCCAGGAAACACATGAAGGAAGGCGACGTCGGCGTGATGATATTCGGGGACTCCGGCAGGGCCTACCTCAGCAAGGTGGATTTCTAAAATGAAAAAAATCCATTTTTCCGGCATAGGCGGAAACGGCATGAGCGCGCTGGCCCAGCTGCACGCCATGTCCGGCGACGTTATAACCGGTTCAGACAGGCTGCTCGACAAAGGCTACACCAGCCTGCCCATATGGGACAAACTTGCCAGGCTGGGAGTTAAATTCACCCCCCAGGACGGCAGCGGCGTGACCGGGGAACTGGACGCGGTGGTCCTTTCCACGGCCATAGAAGATGACAACCCGGAAGTGGCTAAGGCAAAACAGCTTGGCATCAAAATAATACACCGCTCCGAACTGCTGGCTAGCCACGTCAACGGCTTCAAGACGGCGGCCATATCCGGCACCAGCGGCAAATCCACCACCACCGCCATGCTGTTCGAGATACTCCGTCAGGCGGGGAAATCCCCCTCCGTCATAACCGGCGCGCCCATAGTGTCACTCCAGGAAGAGGGGCTGCTCGGCAACGTGTACAGGGGCAAATCCGATCTGCTGGTAATCGAGGCCGACGAAAGCGACGGCTCCCTGGTCAATTACAAGCCCGCGCTCGGCGTCATGCTGAACCTGACAAGAGACCACAAGGAACTGGACGTCCTGTTCGGCTACTTCCGCAAGTTCAAGCCCAACTGCGGGAAATTCATCGCCAACGCAGACGAGGACAACCTGGCGGAATTCACAGGGGACTCCTCTTTCGGAATAGCAAAGGGTTCGGTAAGGGCGGAAAACATAAAACTGGATGCCTTCTCCACCAGCTTCACGGTGCGGGGGCTCAAATTCAACATGTCGCTGATCGGGCGGCACAACGTGGAAAACGCCATAGCCGCCATAGCCGCCGCGCTGGAACTCGGCGTTCCGCTTGAAAACTGCGCGGAGGCGCTCTCCACATTCAAGGGCGTATACCGCCGCTTCCAGAGCCTTGGAAGCGCGGAAGGCGTGGAAGTCATAGACGATTTCGCACACAACCCGGCCAAGATAGCCGCCTCCCTTGCAGCCGCCAGACTGCGCGGCAAACGGGTTCTGGCCGTCTACCAGCCGCATGGCTACGCGCCGGTAAAAATGCTCAAGGACGAGCTGATTGACGCCTTCTCCGCCGGGCTGGGGGAGAACGACCGGATATGGTTCCCGGAGATTTACTATGTAGGCGGAACGGCGGACAGAAGCATCTCCGCCAAAAACCTGTCCGACGCCATATCGGCCCGCGGTCGCAATTCAAGGTTCCTGGCCTGCCGCGAGGAAATAATACCGGAAATAATGGCGGCGGCTCAGCCGGGCGATGTTGTTCTTGTCATGGGCGCGCGCGACCCCACGCTTTCAAGCTACGCCAAAACGATACTGACCGCGCTCAAGACCAAACAGGCGGCCGCGTCATGCCGCAGCTGCACGCTGCGCGCGGCGACGAAATCGCTCTGAACATGGCCGCCCCGTCCAGCTGGGTAATATGGGCGCTGTTGTCGGCGGTGTTCGCCGGCATAACGGCCATACTGGCCAAAATCGGCATATCCGGCGTCAATTCCCATCTGGCGACGGCGGTAAGGACCACGGTGGTGCTGGCCTTCACATGGGCCATTGCGTTCGCCGTGGCGGGCACGGACCAGCTCAGGCAGTTCACCGGCAGGACCTGGCTTTTCCTGACCCTTTCCGGACTTGCCACCGGCCTTTCGTGGCTGTGCTATTTCCGGGCACTGCAGCTTGGCGAGGCTTCCCGCGTGGCCCCGGTTGACAAGCTAAGCGTGGTATTTGCCATAATACTTGCGGCCCTTGTCCTGCATGAGCGCCTGACCTGGCAGCACTGGACCGGCGGTTCGCTTATTCTTGCCGGGGCCATAATCCTGGCGCTTTGACAAAAACGCAGCACCCGAAACGGCATCCCTAAAATATGAGTCTATTCGCCTACGCCATATTGACGCTGACCAGCCTTTTTGCCATCGTAAGCCCGATGGCCGCCCTGCCCACGTTCTTCGCCATGACGCCCAATGACGACGAAAAATCGCGCATCCGCATGGCCAGAACTGCCTGCATAACCTGCGCCGGGGTGCTCTCGGCTTTCTCTCTGGCGGGGCATTCCATTTTCTCCATTTTCGGCATAACCCTGCCGGCCTTTCAGGCGGCCGGCGGGCTGGTGCTGCTGCTGGTTTCACTGGACAGCCTGCGCGCCCGCCGCTCGGAAGTGAACGACGCCGAAGACGAAATGCGGGAAGGCGTGGACAAGCCGGATATTTCGATAGCCCCTCTGGCAATACCCATGCTTGCCGGTCCCGGAGCCATAACCACCGTCATACTGCTGGCTTCAAAGGGCAAATCCCTCCTTCATCAGGCCGTGCTGATACTTTCCATAATCATCGTTTCAGCCGTATCCTACGCCATACTGTATCTGGCAATAAAAAAGGCGGGGAAGATAAGCCCCACCGCCATGAACATAGTGACGCGCATCATGGGCCTTATACTTGCCGCCATAGCCGCCCAGTTCATACTGGACGGAATCAAAGCCGCCCTGGCCAACTGACACATATACCGGCAAAAATCCGGGCCGGAAACCGCATGCGCGGCCCGGTCCGGATATCGATTTGCATAATACCAATCAGCGGTTAAGGTTCAGGAGTGTAAGGACCACATCGAGGATGAAGAACAGGGTCACCAGAATCATCAGAATGCGATACTGGCTTGATGGAGATTTTTCCTTGAAGGCGGCGGCAACCGCAAGACCGGAGCAGACGGCAAAAGAGGGAACCAACTGCTTGAACTGATGGGAGAAGTAATTGCCGGTCACGTTCACGGCAAGGCAGTCAGCCGCTAACCAGAGAAGAAAAGGCCATGCCTCGCGCCTGCGGCAAAGCATGAAGCCTATGAAAGCCAGAGGCAGCACCCATTCCTGCCAGACATACCAGTTGACGAAAAGTACGCGCCCCGGGTCCGGCACCACGCTGGTTTTGGTGCCAATAGCATCCAAAAATTGTGAGACCGTGGTTCCCTGAATAAGGATGGGCAGAACGATCAACGCGTTTATGGCGCTTGCGGCCACGAGCATGGAGAGGGATTCCTTCCACCCCCTTTTTAACCCATGCTCGAGAAGGGGCCAGCACATAAGCGCAAGCAGGGAAGTCGCGGCGGACTGCCTGAAACATATTGCCATGCCCATGGCCAGTCCGGCCAGGAGAGAAGCGCGCAAATCCTCATTTTCCCCCCGCCTCAAACTGTAAAACAGAAATGCCAGTGCGCAGAACGGATGCATGAAAGCTTCCGTTGTGCCTCCGTTGCCCACATCGGTGGACGGGGTGGCGATTATGGCCACATACGCGGCAAGGCACCAAAGCCGCTCGCGCCGGTTCAGAATGCGCCAGGTAATGCCGTAAACGGCAAGGGCACCGCCAAGCTGAAGCAGTACAGCGATAAGGCGCGGGAAAAAGGGATTACCGGGGAAAAGCCAGTTGGAAAGCCTATGTATGTAAAAAATGCCGGGGAGCTTGTTGTCGCCTATTATGCTGTAGGGCGGATGGCCCTGCGCCCACAGCCACGCTATCTTGTTCCAGTAACGCTCGTCACCAAGAAAATTGGGCGAGGCGAACACGCTGGCCAGCAGTATGGCCGCCAAGCCAAGCATCAGATAGATTATGGCGATATTGTCATAGCGCCGCGGGTTGGAAGCGTAGTCAATCATCGGACTTATTCTAGCGGTTTGCTTCCGTCCCCGGCAAGGCTAACCCGCTCCCCCCAGCAAACAGGATAAATTTACAACACATCTTAACCATTATCAGCATTGCACAAGTATTTGCAAAGTAAGACACCTAGATCAGTCAAACGCTGTCCGGAAGAATTCAGTTCAATGCCACTATGATCACTGTGGCGTCTAGGCAACAACAATTTTTTATCCATAAGACTTGTCTCGTGAATTTCAACTAAAGCAATACTTTTAAATTTTGTTTCGCTAGCCATCACGCTAAGCCATGCATGTGCAGAGTGATCCCATCTGCTTTCTCCACGAACATGTTGCGCAGGTTCTTGATGGGTTTTATATACTGCCGACAAAAGAATTATCTCCCCTGCGGTTAAACTACCACCGATTGCCAATAGTTGTTGGGGAACAGGGTCATTATCATCGTTTAGCCTACCCTTATAAATACTTATGAAAATTTTTTTGACAGCATCTAGTCTCTCAGGATCAGGAGTTATTCTATCAACGACATCCAACAACTCCATGAAGCATCCCATCGCTTGTTTAGTTTTAAGATATTCTTCATCGATTTTACCTTTACGACGCAAATCTTCTACTTCTACTACCAATTGGCGCAGAAAATTACCTTTTGCAGCCGCATGAATAAGTCGAATAACATACCCGGATTCAGGACCGCATGTTGTAGCAGCGACGCCAGTCAAAACCTCTGGGGACTCCTCAAGAAGTTGTCGGAACCAATCACGGAGAGATGATCCTTTAAAACACTTCACCAAATCCTTAGAAGGTTTTTCTTTATCGAATATCGGCACAAAACCCCCAACGCATGAATCGCCTTGAATCAAATATTCTGTCGCAAAATAATTTGCTTGAAGACGCGGCCGCGCTCTTCGTAGTCCTTGAACTGGTCGAAAGAGGCGCAGGCCGGCGACAGGAGGAGGATGTCGCCCCGGTCTCCGTCGCGGAGAGCCTTGTCCACCGCGCCTTCCATAGTCACGCAGGAAAAAATCGGGGCCACTCCGGCAAGCTCCTTCTCAATCTTGGCGGCGGCGTTGCCTATGGTCAGTATGCCACGCACTGATTTCTTTATAAGAGGGGCAAGGGGAGCATAGGGGCTGCCCTTATCAAGCCCGCCCAGTATCAGCCAGATGTTCTTTTCCGCTCCGGCAAGGGACTTCAGCGCCACCAGGGTCGAGTCCACGTTGGTGGCTTTGGAATCGTTTATGCAGCGTATGCCCTTTACTACAGACACGTCCTCTATGCGGTGCTCCACTCCCCTGAACGCGGCGAAAGCCTCGCGCACGCATTCAAGGCATATGCCGCGCCCCAGCGTCATAAGACCGGCGCACATGGCGTTTTCGATATTGTGAAGCCCGGGCAGCTTTGGCGGGGCGATGCGAAATTCCTCCCCCTCGAAGCGGAAGATAATGTCCTTGCCGTCATAAACCGCGTTCAGCTTTTTATCGTTGGAAACGCTGGAGAAAAACAGCTTTTCAGATTTGCATTCCCGGGCCAGCTTTACGCAGATTTCGTCTTCGGCATTAAACACGCATGAAGCGTCCGCCTTCTGGGAAGAAAACACCTTCCTCTTGGCGGCTATATAATTTTCCATTCCGCCGTGATGGTCCAGATGGTCCGGCGTTATGTTAAGTATGCAGGCTGATTCGGGACTGAAGAAGGAACTGTCCTCAAGCTGGTAACTGGATATCTCCAGCGCTATCATGTCCCCATCCCGCGCCGTCATGGCGGCGGATGAAAGAGGTATGCCGATATTGCCGCACACATGCGCGCTGAAACCGTCCTTGCGGGAGGACAGCTTCAAAATATCATGGACAAGCGTGGTTGTGGTAGTCTTGCCGTTGGTGCCGGTGACGGCGAACACACGTACAGTCGGACAGAAGGCCAGCCCCACTTCCGTTTCGCTGAAAACGGGAATGCCGGCGTCCTTAAGTCTCTTCATGACGGGGCTTTGTGGAAATATGCCCGGGCTTTTTACGGCAAAGCCGCACTTGAAAGCCTCTTCCGAATGGCCGCCGGTTTCGATGGCTATGCGCGAATTCCCCGGCCTCGACGCGGGAACTGCCTTCTGCTCGGAAACCAGCACGTCGAACCCCTTGCCGGCCAGCAGCTTCGCGCACTCAAGGCCGGAACGTCCAAGTCCCATCACCAGCGCGCGTTTACCCCTGAAATCTTCCGGTTTGAACATTTTATATACCCAGTATTTCCCGCAAAACGCTTTCCGCGGTCTCCCTGTCGCTATAGCTGACGGAGCCGGTGTTGAGCAGCTGCACCCGCTCGTGCCCCTTGCCGGCCAGTATGACAATATCGCCCTTGCCAGCGGCTTTCAGCGCGGCGAAAACAGCCTCCCGCCGGTCAGGTATCACAGTGTAATTCGAAAGGCCCTTTTCCTTAAGGCCGGCCTCTATATCGCCCATTATCTGGTCGAGCGGCTCGCGGCGGGGATTGTCCGCGGTTATGAAAGCGTGGTCGCACCTGGAGCAGACAGACACGCCCATGGGTCCGCGCTTGCCCCGGTCACGTTCCCCTCCGCAACCGAAGACCGTGTATATCTTCCCGTGCGGAAATACCGCGAGATTGTCGATAACGGCGGACAGGGCGCTTTCAGTATGGGCGAAGTCCACGAAAACGTGAAACTCCTGCCCGAGGCGCACGGCTTCAAGGCGGCCGGGAACGCTTTCCAGACGCTCCGCCCCGCGCACCACGGTTTCCAGCGGAAGGCCCATCGCTGACAGGCAGGATATTGCAGCCAGC
>CAYPTM010000127.1:0-6893 GCA_964413345.1 uncultured Elusimicrobiales bacterium | reverse complement strand
CCGAACCGGTGCGCCAGATGCCGTCGCGCAGAGAACCGTAGAAAGGGCACGCCGCCTTCTCGTCGGCTTCGGAGCTGCCCGTGGAATGACACCACACGGAATGAGCCTGTTCCCCAAGCAGTTTTTCGGCGTTGCAGCCGAGCATCTTCGCCCCGGCGTTGTTTATGAAAGTGACGCGGCCCTCGAGGTCCACGCCCATGATTCCCTCGCCGGCGCAGTTGAGTATGAGCTCGTTGTCCCGGCGCAGCTTTTCAAGGGACTGTTCCGTGACCTTGCGGTCGGTTATGTCCACGAAAGTCACTATGATAAGGGAGCGATCCTCCAGGTCCATCATGCCGGATGTGGCCAGTATCCACCTGTCCCCGGACGCGGTGTGAATGCGAAGCTCGGACATCTTGGCCCGGACCGGCCCCTCGCCCTTTTCCCCGGACGACATCTCGCGGTACACTTCCGGATAAAAGCCCATTTCCGCCAGCTCTTCCTTGTCGAAGCCCAGGATGCGCTCGGCCGCGGCGTTGGCGTATATTATCTTTCCGCCCGAAATGAGGATGATTCCGGCGGAAGTGGTGTCGGCCAGCACGCGGAAGCGGAGTTCGCTTTCGCGCAGGGCGCGTTCGGCGTTTTTTATGGCCGTGATGTCGTTGCCGACGCAGAGCATTTCCTTCACTCCCTCGGCGTTTTCGTAGACGCGGCTTGTCAGGGAGAGGAAAACCCTCTCCCCGTTACGGCGCACCATCTCCATCTCGTAGGAATCGTAGGCCCCAACCCGCTCGGAAAGGGAGCGGAGGACTGAATCAGCCTGCTGGCGGGAAGCGCCGGGAGGAAGGACAACATCGAAAAAGTCCTTGCCCGCCAGTTCCGCCTCAGTCCAGCCCAGGAACTTCTGTGCGTAATCGTTGATGAAATTGACGCGCCCGTCCGCCGCCAGGCGGACGATTACGCTGTTCGCGCCCTGCACAAGCACGCGGTATTTTTCCTCACTGCGGGCAAGGGCCTGCTGGGTTATCTTGGTGATGGTAACGTCCCACAGCACCAGGACGGCACCATGCACCAGTCCGTCCTCGTGCACTATGGGAGTCGCCTTGCAGCCTATGGGGATTTTTTTATCGCCCGCGGAAAGGAATATGTTCTGCGGAGACTTGACCATGCTGCGCGACTGCATGGCCGAAAAAACGGGATTGGGCAGCCTGCCACCCGTGCGCTCGTCGCTTATGAGCACTATCTGGTCCATCGGCCGGCCCTGCACCACGTCGGCCTCCCGGCCCAGGAGCTTTTCCGCCACGGGATTGACGAACTTTATGATGCCGTGCTGGTCGACCACCACGACACCGTCGGCTATGCTGGTAAGGGTCGCGGAAAGCCAGGTGCGGTTCTCCACCATTTCGTCGTCCATGCGCTGGACAGACATGGCGTACTTTATGCGGACCGAGAGCTCCTTGCGCGCGTCCACGGAGCAGAAGCCGGGCCCCTCTTCGGCACGGAAGAGGTCGCCCGCGTAAAGCACCGGCAGGTTGCATTTCTTACGCAGCAGCCCGGCCATGACCATCCACGAAGAGTCCCCTTCCGGGGCTGACTCCACTATCGCGGCATCCGCGAGCACTCCGGAGCAGCCTTTTACGGCGTTGGCCTCGTCCTCAAGCGGCATGACGCCGGCAACGACAATGCCCAGGCCCTCCAGGGCCGTTCTTAACCCTGTCGGAGAGGCCTGCGCCGGTCTGAGGATGACCACCCGTGTTTCGCGCATCGTAAACCTACTGAAGCTTTATTTCCTTCTTGAAATCCCCGCCGCGGTTGCAGTGGGTGGAAACGGACACGACAGAGCCTTTCTTCAGGCCGGGCACGGCGTAAACCGCGAGCTGGCCCCTGCCGTCCGCCTGTTCATAATAGTTCTGCACGGCCACGGGCTTGCCGTCAATCAGCACCTTCACGACATCGATGAAATGGGACTTGGCGTCGCGGACGGCATGCTCTATGGTGATTACAAGACGGTCGTTCTCGACTTTGGCCGAGAGCGAGGACGCGGGATGACAAAAGCCCAGCGAGGGCAGCATGGCAAAAAGCGCGGCGGCTACGATTTTCTTCATTTATTCGCTCCTTTCCGTTCCTGAATGTCCGGCCGCAGGGCCGAGAAAAAATCCCATATGGCGTCGGTGGCGTTGAGAAGGGAAGTGTCGTTCCCGGCCAGTCCCGCCGGAAGCGCGCTCAGTCCCCCGGGCCAGACATGGCCCGCGCCGGATACGCGCACATAACGCGCGCAGGCCGAACCGGAACGGCCATTGCCATAAAAATCCGTAGTCACGCCGCCGGATGAACGCTCCTCCTCCGGCGCATTCGGCAGGCCGGAAGCTGACAGCCATTTGTTAAGGGAATCGGCTACAGGCGGTTTCGTCACGGTTCCCCACGGCAGTGTTACGTTTCCGCCCGAGAGAGGATTGATGGGGTCGGCACCTCCCACCAGATAATAAAGTGCGGAAGGGCGGGACGCGGGAAGCGGTTCAGCCCAGAAATGGCCGCAAACGGGGGCCGTGACACGAAAAATATCGGGGGCCGCGTTGCCAAGCCGGAAGGCCATGCCTCCGCCGTTTGAAAAACCGGTGACCAGAGCGTTTCCAGCCGGTATGCCGAGCTCGGACATAACCTGTTCTGTCAGGGAAGCAATAAACGAGCAGTCGTCAATGCCGCGCTCGCAGGAGAAGCCCTTGCCCGACCCGTCGTTCCATATCTGGGAATTGCGGTCAAACCCCGCGGGCCCGGACGGATCCGGCCGGAGGGCTTCCGGAAAAATCACGGCAAAACCCTCTTTGTCCGCCTTTTCATGCCAGCGGGTCTGGCAGACGGCGCCGCGGGCGGTGTCGCCCGCGCCGTGCAGCATCACAACAAGAGAAGATGGAGAATGGCCCGAGGTGCTTGGCACATGGATAATATAACTGCGCTCATATCCACCGGCCATCACCTTTCTTTCAGTCAGCAGCTGATGAAGCGGCTTTCGCGAAGTTGCAGGCATCTGCCCTCAATTATATATATTTATTTAATGCTTATGGCAACGGGTTTGCGGCAAAGAAACGGCAGGCCCAGAAAAAAGGGCCTGCCGCCATTGAAACCAGAGAGGAGCGGAGCGGCTATTTCAGCACCGCTTCCGCTGTCCTGAGTATTTCCTCATCGTACTCCTGCGTGTAGCCTATCCAGCTCTTGTAAAAGTTATGGTCCTTGTCCAGCAGCGTCACCCAGGGCACTCCACGGCTTCTGTAGGCGCGGGCCACGCGCCGCTCCGGGTCCCGGCCTATAGGGAAGGACACCCCATAGTCCTTGGCGAAAGCCTTTACGCTCGCGGCATTATCGTCCAGAGAAACGCCTATGACCGCGAGTCCCTTGTCGCCGTATATTCCATAGACCTTCTGGAAGAAGGGCGCGGCCTTGCGGCAGAAGTGGCAGTCGGCCGAAAGCATTATGACCATGACGGGACGGCCGGCGTAATTCTGGAGATCTATATTCTTGCCCCCGTCCACCGAGGGAATGGAAAACCACGAAGCCTTCTTTTCATAAACGGGCTTGGCGGGAACCGTGCTCTGGACCAGGTCCGCGGCGGGAGTCCTGGAAGCGGCGGCATCGGTCTTCTTGTCGGAAGCCTTGTCCGACGCCTTGGGCGCGGCGGGCTTGACGGCGGCAGGCGCGGCCTTATCCTGAGCGGACAGCAGGGCCGGTACGGACAGCAGGGCCGACAGACATAATATCGCGGTTTTCATATGTTTATCAGGCCGGAACTCAGGCCTTTTTCTCCTCTCCCCCCGCGGGAGCGCAGACCGCGAGGCAGTCTATTAGTATCTTGACGAAGAAAAACAGCACCGTCATGTTTTCCTTCCTCACGCAATGCTCGTCCTCGAAGGCGACGTTGAGCGCGCCTATCACGTAGTTAAGCAAAAAAGGCTGGGGATAGTCTTTAAGAACCTTGAGGAAATCGTCGGCGGCTTCCTTGGAGTTCTCCCCCTTCAGATAGGAAATCAGGCCGGAAGTATTTTTAGCCGCGCGGTCCAGCGTTTCCGCGGTCATCGGCGGAGGGTTGAGGCCGGACTCCTTTACTATGCGCCACACGGTAACGCCGAGGAACACCAGCCACTGCCTCTCGTCGTCGTTTATGGTCCCCTCCCCCACGGTTACCAGGTACTGGAAAGCGGCGGGCTGCTCGGAGCGCATCTCCCCGACTATGGACGCGGCCTCCTCGGAAGAAAGGGAGTTCATGTGCTGCGCGATTCTCTTTATGTCCTGCGCGGTTATTGGGGCCATCTCAGCTCCTTGTGTGGTCCAGCAGTATTTTGACGCCTATTCCCATCAGCACCAGCCCGCCCGCCACTTCGGCTTTCTTCTCAAGCAGATGACCGAAGGCGGCTCCGGCGAAAACGCCGGCGAACGAAAGCAGAAAGGTGACGCCCCCTATCACCAGCACGGGCATCACTATCGAAACACCAAGCAGGGAAAAGCTCAGTCCCACCGCCAGCGCGTCTATGCTGGTGGCCACCGCGAGTATCAGCATATTGCGGTGGCCGAAAGTGTTTTCAGCCGGAGCGCATTCCCCGCCTTCCCCGTGAAAGCTCTCGTAAACCATCTTGAGCCCGACGAACATCAGCAGGGCGAAAGCTATCCAGTGGTCGAACCCGGAAATGACGCCGCGCAGCTTCAGCCCGCCCGCCCAGCCGGCAAGGGGCATCAGCATCTGGAAACCGCCGAAATAGGCGGCCATGACAAGCGCCTGCGCGCGTGACGGTCTTTTCACGCACACGCCGGAAGCGACCGAGACCGCGAAAGCGTCCATGGCAAGGCCGAAAGCAATCAGAAGGGCGACGCCGAAACCCATTACCAAATACCCTTTCGGACCATAAAGCAGGCGTTCAGCACCACAGGAATACCAGCCTTGCGCAATTCCTCGGCCGCGGTCCGGCTTTCAGAGCCGGGCTGCATCCATACCTGCCCGACCTTGAGCGCAACGCACTCGCGGGCCACGCTTTCGGTCGCCGCCGGCGGCACCACGGTTATGACCATGCTTATCGGGCGGCCGATTTCGGACAGGGATTTGCGGAGAGGCTTTCCAAGCGCCTCGCCGCCGGAACGATTCACTCCCTCAACGTCATAACCGGCGGCGAGCAGGTCCCGAAATATCCTGAAACCGAATTTTTCCTCGCTGGCGGAAACGCCCACCACCGCGACGAGGCCTTTCTCCGGGGTCATTACATGCCGGGAAGCTGCATGCCGGAGGACTGCATCTTCTTGGCGGCCTCCTGCTGGGACATCTTTATCGCCCTGTTGACAGTGTCCTTTATGCTGTCGGCAAGCTTGTCCGCCTTGAGGGAAGCCATGTCGCCAGTTACGGCCACTTCCTTCACTTCCTGCGTGCCGGACATTATTATCTTTACGGAGCCGTCCTTGCTGGCGGCTTCCACGGAAACGGCGTTAAGCTGCTTCTGCAGCTCCATCATCTGGTTTCTGAGTTTCCAAAGTTCTTTCATCTGGTCGAACATGTAAGTTTCTCCTGATAATATGCGGCTAAATCAAGGCCGGCCCGAACACATCCGGCAATGACTATATGATAGCTTTTTAGGGGAGATTACTGAATAGGCACGACGGCGCCCGTGCGGAGGTAGACCAGGCAGAACGAGGCGTCAGCGCCGAACACGGTTCGCGCGGCCTCGCGGTAAATCTCCGCCTGGGGAAGATACTTCGCGGCGCCTTCCCCCCCCCCGGCGGGAACACGCTCGCTCTTGTAGTCGGCTATCAGCAGGCGTCCGTCTTTTTCCAGGACGGCGTCCATGACTCCCCGGACCACGCTGCCGTCCGGCCTGGAGAGCGAAAACGGTATTTCCCTGCCCAGAATCCTGTAATCGGAAAACAGGCTGAAAGCGGGAGAGGCTTCAAAAGCGCGCAGGATGGACAACGCTTCCGCGGCCGCTTCATCTGCGCCGCCGGACATGGTTTCCGGGCAGGCAATCGCGGCGGCCCGCCGCACCTCGTCTCCGGAAAATGTTTCAGGGAAAGAGTGCAGTTCAAGCGCCTTATGGCAGATGAGGCCTATGGCGCGGGCCTTCTCGACGACCGCCAGCTCCGCGAGGTCCTCCGGCGGCACGGCGCGTTTTTCGGCGATTATGGAACTGGGACTCACATAAAGCCGCCGGGCAAGGGTTTCTTCATACTCCTTCGAGCGGGACTTCCACGCCGCGGCCCAGGACCGCATGTCCTTCATGCCGCACACGAGCGTTCCGGCCACGGCCTGCGCCGAAGCGAGGTCTGCGTCCTCCTCCGCGGAGAAGAAAGAAACCGTCATAATCCCGGCGTCGCAGGCGAAAGCTTTCATTATATCGGCGGGCTGAGCGTCCTTTTCCACGACCGGGTAGAGCCCGCCGGCGCGGAGATAGCCGGCCATGCTGAAGCCGGAACGCGGCCGCTGTAGCGTGCCTATGAAGAGTATCCTTTCGCGGGCGCGCGTCAGCGCCACGTAAAGTATTCTTTTTTCCTCCTCTTCGGCGTGGGGCGCCTCGGCCGCCTCGAGCAGCAGAGAGGCCGCGTCGGCACGGCGGCCCGCCTTCATGCCGCAAAGGCCGTCGCCCCAGCTTCTGGACATGACCGTCCCCTCCCGTCCGCCGCGGGCGCGCCCGCCGGAAGCTATGTCGGGTATTATGACTACTGGATATTCCAGACCCTTGGCCTTGTGTATGGTGGAAATGACCACGGCGTCCACGCTTTCATCGGCGACCGGGTCTTCCCCCTCCCTCGCGCCGTCTCGGACGTCCGCCCTGAGGCAGGCGATGAAGGCTGAAAGCGTCAGGCCCTCTTCGGAAGCCTCCAGCGCCTTGCGCTTCATCTTGGCGATATTCGCGAGCGTCTGCTGGCGGTGGTACGCAAGCGGC
>CAYPTM010000126.1:0-6894 GCA_964413345.1 uncultured Elusimicrobiales bacterium | reverse complement strand
ATAACCGGTAGCGCCGGCTTCAAATTCTAACAAATCCGATTCTTTAGTGACGTCAGAACCCGCAGCAACCTTTGAAGCTGCACCGCCGAATTCTAACAAATCCGATTCTTTAGTGACGTCAGAACAGGTGTATCGCAACAGAGACAAGGCCGTCAATTCTAACAAATCCGATTCTTTAGTGACGTCAGAACCCGGGGCGGGGGTTTAAATTCTCCATTGCGATTCTAACAAATCCGATTCTTTAGTGACGTCAGAACTATAGTTTTCCTTATGCGTCCGTAGCAATGATTCTAACAAATCCGATTCTTTAGTGGCACACAAACCAAATGCCAGACACGCCATATTTTAAAACTCTTGAAAACCCAGGCACCTGTTCTGCGATAGATAAAGCAGAGACAGATGTTGGGCGGGAAAAGTCCGACGCGGTGCGCGGCCGATGAGAAAAAAGACGTGCGCCGGGGCGGCATGGTCGCGGGTTACGCGGGCGATGATTACTGCACGGACCAGAAACGGCCGGTGGCCGTGCGGATAATCTTCGGCTTGCCGCTTTCGAAGGAGACGAACTCGGTTACGGAGGACTTCTCCTCGTGCTTGAGATTGCGCTTGAACATGCGGCTGGTGATGGTTATGTCGTAGGTGACGCTGTACTCGCCCTTAGCGTCGCTGCGATAGGCCTTTATGTTAGAGATGGAGCAGGAGATTGAGTCATAAAGGCGGAAGGAGGCGCGGAGATTGGATTCCAGGTCCGCGAGGGTGGTGCCGTCGCCGGCTTCCCAGGAATCGCTGATGAGGGCCATGACGGCGGACTCATTGCGCGACTCATAAGCCTGCTTGAAGCGGGCGTAGAAATCGCTTATCTCCTGCGTGCGGTCTTTGGTGTCCTCGAAATTGAGATACACCTCGCCGAAATTGCCTCCCTCATTGCCGGAGGAGAACAGCGGCCGGAAAACCAGCAGATAGCCGACGCCCATGCGCGCGGGGAAGGTGTACTCGAAGCGGCCATTGGCCACGGAGACCTGCTTGAAGGAACCGCCGTTGTTCTCGGACACCTTCAGGGCGGAAAGCTCTTTAAGAACGTCATCCTGAATGACGCCGGATATGGTCACCTTGCCTTCCTTAAGTTCTGACGGCTGGAAGTTAAGATAAGCGCGGCCGGGGTCCTGCACGGTCTGGTTGATGACGGTAAGCGTCTTTATGGGACGCGCGCGGTGATAGGCCAGCGCTTCCTGCGCATACCCCTCCTGCGAAATGCTCCAATAGGCTTTTGAAACCTCATCCCCCGGCACCCACTTCTTGGCGGCGAAGAGATTGGAAGCGAACATTATATACTCGTCCGGCAGGTTTGAGCGGCCCTGCGTGGGGTGAAACTTGTTGAAATAGTCCAGGGCCTTCTTTTCATAAGCCTGCGCGGCGGTTATCCTGGCGGAATAGGTATCCCGGTTTTTGGTTATAACCGGCTGGGAAAGACAGCGGTTGTTTTCATAGAACAGCAAATAATCCGGGCAGAAGGCGATGCCGAACTGGAGCTTGCCCAGCTCGGTTTCCAACTGGTTGTTGAGGGCGATGACTTCCACGGAAACCAGCGGTATGGCGGCCATATCAGCCTTGAACGCGGCGGAGAGCGCGGCGGCCTTTGCCACGCGGCCTTCAAGGTCGAGCTCCTTAAGTTCGGCAAGCTTTTTGTTAAGCTCGCCCAACTGTGCCTGATGGGTGGCGAGAGTGGTATAGCAAGGCCCCTTGGCTATATCAAGAACGGCCTTGCTGCCACTGCCCCAGCGGGCGGCCTCGGTCTGATTGGGATTGAACTGCCCGCGGGTCTTCTCGTCCAGTAGAACAAGCGCGCCCTGCAGGAACTCCTGGATAAAGTCGCGATAGTTCTCGTCGAAATACTTATCCAGCCAGGCTTTGGTGAGAAGGACATCGTCGCCCTTGCGGAGCCAGTGCATCAGCGCGGCGGCCTTTTTCGGGTCATCAGCGCGTGTGGCAAGCAGCTTGTTGTTGGCGTTGATGTTGTCCTCCCACTCGCGCGCGCCGCGCGCGGCGCCTGCGCGGCGTATGCGCATGCGGCTTACATAAGCGGAGGAGAGGAACGCGCCCGGACTAGAGGTGCGGGCAATGGCGTCCTTGAGGTCCTTGGCCTGCGCGGAGAAGTCGTAGCGTTCCACGCCGGAGAAGGCCGCGAGGTTGCTGCTTTTGTTGTAAAGCTCGTCGTACTTGGCGGAGTTGGCCTTGAACTCGGTCTGGAAAGCGTCTATGCGGTCCTGATACGGCTTGTTTTTGCTTTCGGCCAGAGGGGCCGCGATGTCATAGAACCCCATGCACTTGACGGCGCCGGCCTTCATAGTGCCCATCCACTCCAAATTGTTGCGTAGGGGATCGCTAACCTGATACTTGATGTTGTGGGCGAGAGTGTAATCCCCGTCATTGGTGTAGGAATCGGCGTAGCTGTCCATGGCGGATATGTCCCGGACAGGCAGGCCGGCGTGGAACTCCGCCTCCAGCTTGGAATAGTAATCCGCGAGGGGATACACCCTGCCGCCCATGGTCAGGGCCTGAAGCTGGCTTTTGAGCGTGGCGGCGTAGTCGTAAAGACGCTTGTCTATCTCGTCGGATGCGGTGGCGTATCCTTTGTAAAGCTCGTCGCAGCGGCGCAGGGCCGCGCCCTTGCGCTCATCAGTGCTTTCGGCCCAGGCGGCATTTTTGCAGACGCCGTTGAGATTGCCCGCCGCGCCGTGCAGAGTGTCGCGGACATCCACATATTCCTTGCCGGTTATGTTGTTGGTAAGCAGGCGGTCGGCGTTAAGGCCGTATTCCCGCGTTATGGGGCCATAATCTATGGACTGCGGCTTTTTGGCGGCGACAGCCAGCGCACCGGCCTTTTCGAGATGGCTGTCCCCGGCGGGCGGCTGTCCGCTCTTGTCCATCTCGGCGTGCCAGAGGCGGACGAGCTCGTTATGGAAGTTCACGTCTTTGAGGAAAAGCTGTATGTTGGCCTTGGTTACGGGCTTCTTCGCCAGCTTCAGGAGAAAGACCGCCAGCTCGATTTCCTGCTTGGTCTGCTTATAAGTCCAGACGAAGTATTTGCGGACGCGCTCGCGGGCCTGGGGCAGGGCGTTGCGGGATTCCTCCATGCGGCGCACTTTCGCGCGGAGAATGGCGTAATCGCCCTTTATCTCCTTCTTGAGCCAGGGGCAGTCCACTTCGCGCACGCCGCGGCAGTCCAGTCCGGGGACTATCTTGGCGTCGTAATAGTCGTTCCACGCGGCATCAACGTCGGCGACAGTGGGCAGGCGCTTCTGGGCGTTTATGCGGTCCACCACCATCTCTTTAAAATCCTGCTTGCGGTTGTCAATGGCCCAGTCCAGCCAGGCCTGCGTGCCGTCGTGCACGGCCTGATTGGCCTCCAGAATCCAGCCGATGGGGGCGGCGGCGTCGGGCACCATGCGCTCAAGCACCTTGAGCCAGAAAGTCTGCTGCAGATTGGAAGGGGAATAATCGTCGAATATCTTGGCCAGGGCAGCTTCCGGCTTGCCGGAAGCAAGGGGGACTATAAGGTCTATGGACTCCCGGCTGTTGCCGCCTACGGCGGAGACGGTGTTCTCTATGCGGTCCTCTATGACGTCCTTGACCAGCTCCTCGACCAGTTCCGAGAATTCGCCCACGGCGCCGGTGCGGCCGGCGGGCGCGCACAGGTACAGCAACAGCGCCGCCATAATGATTTTTTTCATGCCTACCCCCACCCCAGAATTGAAACGGCGGCCGTTTTCACGGCCCGCCGGCCCTCGCATTACGTTTCCCAAGCACGGGATATGCGCGCTGGCAGTAACTAATTATAAGTTAAATACGGTTTGTGAGGCACGTGACTTTTGCTACAATTTTTTGAAAGCAAATTCCGCGCCCTGACGCGGAACACTTTTACCCCTCCCGGCCAACCCCGGAAGGGACCAGAAGCAGAGCAGGCGGCCCTCCATTGAGGGCGCGGCCGGGCCCGGCGGAGAACCGCCGAGGCAGTGGCTAACCGGACGGCAATAAAAAGTCCGGATTAAGCCGCGGGACTGATATTCCAGAAACGTCAGCCCCGCTTTTTTGCGGCGGGATACGTATCGAACATGGAGGGACATATGCCCCCCCGCAGCAAGAAAGCAGTAGTTACACTCTCAGTAATCTCAAACACATCCCTTGTAATCGGCAAGGCCATAATAGGCCTGCTCTCCGGCTCCGTCTCCATAATATCGGAGGCGGCGCACAGCGCCATGGACCTCCTTGCGGCACTGATAGCCTTTTTCGCCGTGCATACCGCATCAAAACCAGCGGATGAAGAGCACCGGTTCGGCCACGGCAAGATAGAGAACATCTCCGGCGTCATAGAAGCGCTGCTGATTTTCGTGGCGGCGGCGTGGATAATCTCGGAAGCCATACACAAGCTCTCAGCTCCGCGCCCGCTGGAAAGCCTCGGCCTCGGCATGGCGGTCATGCTGGCGTCCTCGGCGGTAAACTGGTATGTGGCGACCATGCTGTTCGAAACGGGGAAACGCGAGGAATCCCCCGCCATCATAGCCGACGCATGGCACCTGATGACGGACGTGTACACATCATTGGGCGTAGCGGGCGGACTCGCCGTCATCTACCTTGGCGGCAAGCTGTTCCCGAACGTCAACCTGCTCTGGCTGGACCCGGTGTGCGCCATAGCGGTGGCCCTGCTGATAATAAAAGCCGCATGGCATCTGGTGATAGAATCCGGCAGGGACCTGCTGGACGAAAGCTTGCCCGCCGAAGAGCAGAAGAAAATAGCGGCGGCGCTCGCCGCCCTGGCGCCGGAACTGCGCAGCTTCCGCAACATGCGGACGCGCAAGGCCGGCGCGGTCAGGTTCGTGGAGATAGACGCGGTGGTGGACTCGGCCATGTCGGTTGAGGACTCCCACAAGCTGTCCGACAGGATAGAAGCGGCGGTCAAAGGACTGTTCCAGCAGGCGGTGGTGACCGTCCACATGGAGCCGTGCGAAAAAGACTGTCCGAAGGATTGCGCCCCGGCCTGCACGCACCTGCCCTCCGCCGGAGCGTGAGGCAAATGGAACAATGTCAGTTTTGAGCCTGTCCGCAGTTTGCTAGAATCTTTGGCAGTCGCGGGACTTAATTTTGCCAGGCACGGGATTTAGGGAATGCTCAGAAAATACACCATAGCCACCGGTAAAGTGACGGAAGCGCAGGACGGCGCGGCCACCGTATATCTATACACCAATCCGGACGAGGCGGAGCGCAAGGCGCTCGTGACCGAATGGCAGATAGACGAGCACACGCTTAACTCGGCGCTGGACCCGGACGAGCCCTCCCGCCTGGAAATAGACGAATTTTTCACCGCGATAATCCTCAAGCGCCCCAAAAACTATTCCGGCAAGGACCAGCTTCTTTTCAAGGTGGCGTCCATGGGGCTGTTTTACAGGCCGGACAAGCTGGTCATAGTAATCTCCGAAGACATACCCATGTTCACGGGCAAGCTGTACGCGCAGGTGCCGAACCTCGCCGACCTGCTGATGAAGATACTTTACACCGCCATACACCACTACATGGAGCACCTGAAAATCATCAACATGATTTCGGAGGAAATAGAGCGCAAGCTGGCCGTCTCCATGGACAACAGGCACCTCATCAACATGTTCACGCTGGAAAAATCGCTGGTCTACTACGTCAGCGCCATCAACTCCAACGGCTATGTCTTCGAAAGGCTCAAGCACCAGAACTCCCGCTGCGGGTTCGACGCGCCAAGCATTGAAATGCTGGACGATGTGATAGTGGAAAACTCGCAGTGCATGCGCCAGGCGCAGATTTACGCGAACATCCTTTCCGGCCTGATGCAGGCCCGTTCCTCCATCATGAGCAACAACCTCAACTACCTCATGAAAAACCTGAACGCTCTGGTCATAGCCATAGCCGTGCCGAGCTTTTTCGCCGGCGTGGGCGGCATGTCGGAGTTTTCAACCATAACAGGCGGGGCGCACAAGTGGTACATAACCTATCCCGCATTCCTGCTTGCCATGCTGGCCATAGGCTATTTCACCTTCTGGGTGATACGCCGGTTTGAAAGACACTGAGAATTTACGGTCAAAAGAAAAGGCGGCCCCTGCGGGCCGCCTTTCTTTTTTGCGCGGCAGAGAACTAGACGCTGAGTCCGAGGGCGCGCGCGCCCTCCTCTATCACTTTGGAAAGCTGCTCCTCGCCCCGGAAGCTTTCGGCGTAGACCTTGGCTATGGGCTCTGTTCCGGACAGGCGGGCCAGCAGCCAGGAGTCCTTCATGTATATCTTGATGCCGTCGCCGTCGCGGAAGCCGGTCACTTCCTCTCCCGCGAGAGATTTAAGCGAGGACAGGTCCGCAGCCTTCACTGCCTTCAGTTTGGAACGGGTGTTCTCGTCAACGGGCATGTCCACGCGGCGGTAGGAGGGCGTGCCGTACTTCGCGGTGACATCAGCGTAGACGTCGGCCAGGTCCTTGCCGCTTTTGACCATGACCTCGGCCAGCAGCATGACCGCCATGATGCCGTCCTTTTCCGTGGTCCAGCGGTAGCCGGACATTCCCGCGCTTTCCTCCCCGGCGAGTATGTAGCGGCCGTTGAGTATGCCGTCCACGAAATACTTGAAGCCCACGTTGACCTCATCGGTCTTGCGGCCGAAACCGGCGCAGATGCGGTCGATCAGGTGTGTGGTGCCTATGCTGCGGCCAGCCGCCAGGTCTGACGGCCACTGGGGCCGGTTCTGCAGCAGATAGTGCAGCGCTATGGACAGCGCGTGGTTGGGCGGGAGAAGACCGCCCTTGCGAGTGGCGACGCCGAAGCGGTCGGCGTCCGGGTCGGACGCGCCGGCTAATTCATATTTCCCGCTGGCCACCACATCCAGCAGCGG
>CAYPTM010000125.1:0-6929 GCA_964413345.1 uncultured Elusimicrobiales bacterium | reverse complement strand
CTCCAGGGCCTTCAGGGGGTAACCGCCATGAGAATGCTCGATTTGATACTGAAGAAACGCTCCGGCGCGGAGATGACGCGCGAGGAGCTGGAATTCATTTCACGGGGAGCCGCGTCGGGAGATGTTCCCGACTACCAGCTTTCCGCCTGGCTCATGGCCTGCTATTTCAACCTGCTTAACGACAGGGAAACCGCCGATTTCACCCGCGCGATGGCCTTCTCCGGCAAGCGCATAGATTTCGGCAAGCTCAACATGCCCAAGGTGGACAAGCATTCCACAGGCGGCGTGGGCGACGGCGTTTCCCTCGCCCTGGCCCCCCTCGTGGCCTGCTGCGGCGTTGCCGTGCCCATGATGAGCGGACGCGGCCTCGGCCATACCGGCGGGACGCTGGACAAGCTGGAGGCCGTCAAGGGCTTCACCGTCGGCCTTTCGCAGGAGCACGTCAAGAAGCAGATGAAGGCTCTCGGCGTCTGCATGCTCGGCCAGACCAAGGAACTTGCTCCCGCGGACAAAAAACTTTACGCCCTGCGCGACGCCACCGGGACGGTTGAAAGCAGGCCCCTAATAGTGGCCAGCATACTTTCCAAAAAATACGCCGAGGGCGTGGACGCCCTTGTCATGGACGTCAAATACGGCAGCGGCGCTTTCATGACGGAATACGAGGACGCCAAGCTTCTCGCGCAGGCCCTGGTCAAAACCGCCAAGCTGCTCGACATGAAGTGCGTGGCCCTGCTTACCGACATGAACCAGCCGCTCGGCCGCGTGGCCGGCAACGCCAACGAGATGGAGCAGGCCATAAACGTTCTCAAGGGTGACAAGTCCGCCCCGGACTACGTCGAGGTGATGTACCAGCTCGGCGCCTGGATGGTTTTCATGGCCAAGAAGGCCAAATCGCTCGACGCCGCGCGCGCCATGCTGGAAAAGAAGGTGGAAAACGGCGAGGCACTTGAAAAGCTGCGCCAGATGATAGAGTGGCAGGGCGGCAATCCCGCCGTGGTGGACGCGCCGGAACGCCATATGCCGAAGGCCAAGCTGGTGTTCGAGTACAAGGCCTCCAAGGCTGGCTACATCGCCCAGCTCGAGGCGCGCAAAATCGGCCTCGCGTGCGTGCTGCTCGGCGCGGGCCGCGGCCGCATGGAAGATAAGATAGACTTCGGCGCGGGCATACAGTTTGAGAAAAAGGTCGGCGACCAGGTGAAACCGAATGACGTCATCGCCCGCCTTTATTCGTCTGATTCGCGAATGCTCATGGAAGGAAAGAGAAAATTCGCCGAGGCGGTGAAACTGTCCGACAGGCCGGTTTCCCCGCACCCGCTCATCAGGGAGATAATTAAATGACGACAGGAAAGCTTTTTGTCTCCAGGCATCCGCTTGTGATAGACAAAATAGCGAGGATGAGGGACAAGAAAACCCTCACGCCCGAATTCCGGCGTTTGGCGTCGGAAGTCGGCATGCTGGTAGGCGCTGAAGCCCTCGCCGGCATGAGGCTCCGTCCCGAAACTGTCCATACGCCCGTCGGGGAATGCCCCACGCAGCGCGCCGCGCAGGACATAACTTTCGTCACCATACTCCGCGCCGGTCTGGGGATGACTGACGGCCTCATGCAGCTCGTGCCCGAGGCCCGTCTGGCCCATGTCGGCATTTACCGCAACGAGGACACCCTTGAGCCGGTGCGCTATTACGCGCGCTTCCCCAAGGAACTGGAGAACCATTTCGTCCTGCTGGCGGACCCCATGCTCGCCACCGGCGGTTCCGCCGCCGAGGCCATCAGCATACTCAAGGCCCGCGGCGTCAAGAACCTGACGTTCGCCTGCATCATCGCCGCAAAGCCCGGCGTGAAGCATCTGCAGACGCTTCATCCCGACGTGCCTGTTTTCGCGGGCGCGTTGGACGAGAATCTCAACGATAAGGGCTACATAGTCCCCGGCCTCGGCGACGCCGGAGACAGGATGTTCGGCACCATATAGCCCGCCGTAAAACTTGTTTGGGTAAAAAACCGCTTCACTGACGGACGAAGCGGTTTTTTTTGTGAGGGAGAATCAACATGATTGAAGAACTGAAGACAATGCTGGGCCGCGTGGCGGCCGATTACGCGGATTTGCGCTATGAAGACATGCGCAAGACGCGGGTGGATTTCAGCGGGGCGGACCTTTCAGGCGTGGAATCCAACACTTCCGGCGGCTTCGTGCTGCGCGCGATGGTGCGCGGCGGCATGGCGTCCGCCACTTTTACCCGGCCTGAGGATTTTGATGAGGCCGCCTTGATGGCTTGTTCCAACGCCCGTCTGCTGTCGGAAAAGGGCGGTACGCCGGTGCGGTTTGCCCCCGTCAATCCAGTACAGGATAGTGTCCGCCCGGTCCTGAACGAGGACCCTTGCGCCGTTTCCATGGAAGAGAAAATAGGCCTTGTGCGCCGTTACCGGGATTTTACGTCGGGTAAAGGTAAGGTTTCCTGCCAGGAGATAGTTTATCAGGAAACCGCGCGAGACCGCAGTTTCGTATCCACGGAAGGCGCCGCCATTAGGGAAGAGCTGGTGACGGTCTCCATATCCGGCACTCTGAGCGCGCGGGACGGTTCTGTCATCCAGAACATCAGGTTTTCCATGGGTGGCAGCGACGGGTTTGCCCGTCTGCGCGGGCGGGAAGATTACCTTGAGGAGCGCGTGCGCATAGCGGGCGATCTCCTGTCCGCCAGGCCGGTTCCGGGCGGTACGTACAACGTTCTTCTGGACCCTTCCATGACCGGCGTATTTACGCATGAAGCTTTCGGACATTCTTCGGAGGCTGACATTCTGGAGCGCAGTTCCGAACTGCGCCGGAGGATGACCGTCGGCGCGCGTCTTGGCAGCGAGGCCGTCAGCATAACTGACGACCCGACTGTGCCGGGACAACTCGGTTTCTACCGTTACGATGATGAAGGCGTCCCTGCCCGCCGCGTGGAGCTGATGAAAGACGGCGTTCTGACAGGACATCTCCACTCCCGCCAGACAGCCGCTTCATTCGGGGAGGAGCTGGACGGCCATTGTGTGGCCGAGGATTACCGATATGCCCCGATGGTGCGCATGGGCTGTATAAAAATAGAGCCGAACCCGGCCAACACCTTCGAGGCGCTTCTGGAACGGCTTGGAAACGGTCTTTATCTCTGCACGCCACGCGGCGGACAGACTTCCGGGCAGGATTTTACCTTTGGCACTTCTTACGGCTATGAAGTGCGTAATGGCCGTCTCGGCGCGATGGTGCGGGACGGAAATATAATGGGCAACCTCTTCAAGACCCTGTCCAGTATAGTGGCGGTCGGGGATACCGTGCGGCTTTCGGAAAGCGGTGGCTGCGGCAAGGGGCAGATTAACATACGTTCCTGCCATGGCGGGCCGCATATTCTGGTTAATGACATGGTGATTGGAGGCAGAAAATGAAAGAACTTGTCTCGCTTGCCGCAACCGCTGGCGCGCAGTTTGAAGTCTTCTCCGTTTCCTCCAACCAATGGAGCATGAGACTTGATAAAACCGGTTTCCGCGACCTGGAATCCTCTTTGAGTGCCGGTGCGAGCCTTCGGCTGATAAAAAACGGGAGAATCGGTTTTTCCTATGGAAACAATATGCGCCGCCCTCAGGCGATTGTGGATTCGGCCCTGCTCTCGCTCAGGACCGGTCCGGAAGCTTCCTTCTCTTTCCGGAATGAAGCTCTTCCCCCAACTCCGGCGGCATGGGACCCCGCCTCGGAAAAACTGAAGCCTGAAGCGATGGCGGATGCCATGTCTTCCGCGTACGGATACATGTCGTCGCGCTGCGGGGCCGATGTTAGCGTATTCGTAAGCTGCAAGCGTGTCAAATGGCGCATCCTTAATTCCGCTGGATTGGACGTCTCATGGAAAACATCACAGGTGGATTTCTATATATTGCTTCAGTCATCATCCGGGGACTGGCTGGAGCGCGGGAATGCCGGACTTTGCTCAGCTTCCATGGGTACTGATGATATGGACGTCATGCTGGAGCGCTTTGCCCTGCTTGGCCATGACATAAAGCCGCCTTCGCGCAGGCAGAAAGTGCTTTTCATGCCGGAGGCGATGTATGCGCTCTTGTGGCGTCTCGATACTGCTTCATCAGCTAAAACACTGCTGCAGAACGCCAGTCCGCTTGCCGGACGGGAAGGTGCTGAGGTACTTTCCCCCCTGCTTACGCTGCGCCTCAATCCTCTGGACGCGTCCTTCCCGGGCGCGCGCCCCGTTGATGATGAAGGCGTTCCCTGCCGGAATTTTGTGACGTTCGAAAAAGGGATTTTCAAAGGTTACTATACGGACTTGTTCTGCGCTGGTAAGCTGGGCATAGCGCCTACGGGGCATGGTTACCGGCGGACTAT
The DNA here is from genome assembly GCA_964413345.1 of uncultured Elusimicrobiales bacterium. Classification (GTDB taxonomy): domain Bacteria; phylum Elusimicrobiota; class Elusimicrobia; order Elusimicrobiales; family Elusimicrobiaceae; genus CAYPTM01. The sequence continues at coordinate 2,571 of CAYPTM010000125.1, read as the reverse complement.
GTGGGGCGGCGACCCGCTTTCGCTTAAGCCGGTCCCTTCACCATACCGGTCCGCTTTTGACCCCGGGGACAAGAGTTTCCCGGAACTGCTTAAGGAGATGGGCGAAGGTGTTGTCGTGTTCGGAGCTCTGGGCGCGCACAGCGGCAATATCCAGAATGGGGACTTCTCAATTGGCGTCGGGCCTGGTTTTGTGGTGAGGGACGGACGCCTCGCGGGCCGAGCCTCCGGCACTGTCGTTTCCGGCAATGTGTATGATGTCCTGCGCAGGACAGTTGCGGTAGGCTCGGATAAATATCCCTGCGGCGATAACAATCCTCCGCTGCTGCTTGACGGTGTCGACGTTTCAGCCTGAGCCCTGCGGCAGCAACGCGGGATGTTTAGCGCATCTGCAGGTGTCAAAATTAAAACCGCCCCTCCTTTTTCCGGAGGGGCGGTTTGTTTTCCACGGGAATCAGCTCAGGCGTCGGAGGAGGCGATTTTCGCGAGGTTGTCTTTGCTTACGATGATGATTTCCTTCCCGTCGCGCTTGATGATTTTCTTCTTTTCGAATTCCGCGAGTATGCGTACCGCGGTCTCCACGGTCAGGCCGGCCATTTCCGCCAGTTCGCGGCGTTTGACTCCGGTCACCACGCCCTTGGCGGGCTTGGCCGACTTGGCGACAGCCTTCATAAGCACGTCCGCCATTCTGCTCTTGGCCGATTTGTATGCTATGTCGCGGGCTTTGGAGTCCCCCGCGCGCACGTCACGCGCGAGGGCCTGCATGAGCGCGATGCTTGCGTTGGGGTGCTGCTTGAGAAATTCGATGAACTGATAGTTGTCTATCAGCGACACAAGGGCCTTGCCCATCACTTCGCCGCTGGCTTCCACGTTGCCGCCGGCGAAGAGGCTTATGTGTCCGACCAGGTCACCCGCTTCCTCTATGCGGGAAATGAGCTGCTGCCCGCTCGGGCTGGTCTTGCAGATTTTTACCCTTCCCTTGCAGACTATGAAGAGGCCGGGCGGTCTTTCCCCTTCATTGAAGAGCAACTCTCCGTCTTCGAAGTTGCAGGAAGTCCGCAAGTCTTTCCAAACGCGCTGGGCCTGCCGGTCGAAATAATTGTAGATGCAGTTGGCTTTGGCGGCGCAGACGTCACAGTCGGGAACGTCTTTTTTTGCAAATGACATGCTATCACCTCGGTTTTCGTTACTTCAACCCCATTCTACCAAACTACTGCCTCGCGCCCAAAATGATAAACTTACAATATGCTCAAAGAAATCAAGGCGCTGGGAAAGGAAAGCCTCATCTACGGCCTTTCCACTGTGCTTGCGCGCCTGCTTAATTTCATACTAGTGCCTTTTTACACCCACTGCCTGACCGCGGAGGATTATGGCGTCGTGGCGACAGTGTTCGCCTATATCGCTTTCGCCAACATCGTATACCGTCATGGCATGGACCAGGCCTATATGCGCTTCGCATCCGAAAAAGACGGGCGCGAGCGTGAGGCTTTCTCAACTTCTTTCCTGTGGCTTTTCTCCGCGTCGATTATTTTTTCGGTTATTATCGGTCTTTTCTCGAGGCCGGTCGCGGTTCTCACCGGCATGGGGGCTGAACATGCCGGACTGCTGTTTTACGCTTCTCTCGTCCTCCTGCTGGACAATGTCACGCTTATACCGTTCACGCAGCTCCGTCTTCAGCACAGGCCCTTGCGCTTTGCCGGAATAAGGGCTGCGGGCATAGCCGTCAATGTCTTAGCCAACATAGTTCTGCTGCTGAATTTCCATATGGGTATAAATGGCGTGATGCTGGCGTCAGTTATAAGCTCGGCTGTGACGGCGCTGCTCCTGATACCATATATGAAGGACGCCTTCCCCCCGCTTTTCACAAAGGAAATGTTCCGTAAACTGTCCGTTTTTGCCTGGCCTTTCGTCCCGGCGGGATTGGCTGGCATGATGGTGCAGGTTTTGGATAGACCCATCATGATGCTGGTGTCGGACGCCCGCACCGTCGGTCTCTATCAGGCCAATTACAGGCTGGGCATAATAATGGTGATGATTGTCACCATGTTCGACCAGGCCTGGCGGCCGTTTTTCCTTGAACGGGCAAAGCAGGACAACGCGAAGGAAGTCTTTGCCCGAGTATTTACCTACTTCACCGCTTCCACAATGTGGCTGGCGCTGGTTATGTCCCTGTTCATAGGCGACGCTGTCCGCTTTCCAATTTTCGGGCGCACGCTTATCCATCAGTCGTATTGGGATGGTTTGCCGGTAATCCCGGTGGTGCTGTTCGGCTATATGCTGTATGGGCTGTACATCAATTTCATGGTTTCAGTGGTGATTACGAAGAAGACGCAGAGCCTTATCTGGACCACTCTGGCCGGGGGTGTGATAAGCGTCTGCGGAAACATGACCATGGTGCCGCGTTTCGGCATGATGGGCGCGGCGTGGACGATGTTCGCCTGCTATGCCGTGATGGCGACATCCATGTTTTTCGTGGCCAGAAGGCTGTATCCTGTTCCGTATGAGTGGCGGAGGCTCTGTTACCTTTGTCTGGTGCTTGCGGGGTGCGGGCTGGCTTACTACATAAGCGGCGGG
>CAYPTM010000124.1:0-6946 GCA_964413345.1 uncultured Elusimicrobiales bacterium | reverse complement strand
ACAGCGGGCCGACCTGGGCCCAGCCTATAGTCATCGTGTTCGGGGCAAGGCCGGGTGCGGCGACGCTGAGAAAAGCGCCCCTGCCGGATAACGCTTCGTTCAGTTTCGCGGAAGCCGCGGGCAGCAATATTTCGGTTGTTTTCATGTTCTCAATAGCTATTACGGTTTTGCTCGAAAAGCATTACACGCTTTTCGAACTGTTATTGTGGAAAGCCGGTCTTTTGCTCTCTCCAATTCCAGTTTATTGCGGAAACGCCGCCGCTTGTTCACATGATGCCGGGCAGGGTGTCTGGTGGGGCTGTTTCCAATTGAAAAGTCCCCGTAAAGGGGACTTTTCAGAATCTTCCGGTTTAACCGGTCAGTCCTCGGTCACCTCGATGGTGGTGTGTCCGGGCTGGTGATGCCCCGTCCCGCCCTGCTGAGGATGTTGCGGGTGGTAAGGCTGTGCCCCTCCCTGCGGCGGCACATACTGCCCCGGATATTGCGGCTGGGGCTGGTACTGCGGCTGCTGGGGATATTGCGGATGCTGTCCCGGATACTGGGGATACTGCGGCTGGGGCGGCTGTGCTTTTACCACGTATTCCACCGTGAAGGTATAGTCGTTCCCGGCTGGAATCACCTTGCCGCCCAATATCGCGAAACCGGCTTTTGAAAGGGCCTGCTGGCGTTCTTTCATGGCTCCTTTAGCCTCGTTTTCGAAGGGATATGTCTGGTTTTCCCGATAGAGCTGTATGTTGGCTTCCTCGTAGACCTGGCCGTCGTATCCCGGCATGTTGCGGACCATATATCTGAGTATGTAGCCGAAGTAGTTGCTCTGATTGCCAAGCGGGACCGCGTAAGCGTCCACTACGCGCAGGCCCGCGTTGTTGAACAGCGCCGCCTGCGAGAGCATTGCCTTGCGCGCTTCGTTCTCGAAGCTGAATTCTTCACTGGACTGGTAGCTTTTGAATGCCATGGCCTGCGGGCCGGTCTGTCCGGCCCTGGTCAGATAGGTGATGGCGAAGCGGTAGTCGTTGTCCGGCGTGGCTACGGCGTAGCTGTCCAGCACGCGTATCCCGGCGGACGCGAAGACTGAAGCAGCCGAAGCGGCGGCTGAGCGCGCCTGGTTCTCGAAAGAGAAAACCTTTGACGAGATATAGTCCGCCGTCCTGGGCTGGGCATACTGTGGCGCGTAGTTGAAAGTGACTCCGGCCATTACGTAGTCAACGGAAAAGCCGATATTCTGCGTGTCCCGCTCGAAAATTTCGCCGCCGATTACATTCAGCCCGGCGTTGCGGAACCATGCCGTCGACTGCTGGAGGGCCTTCTTGGCTTCGTTTCCCACCCAGTATGACGCCGGGGTCTCATATCTCACTATGGAGAAAGCGGGCAGTTGCGCGGTTATGTTCCCGCCGTCCGCATATTCGATGCCGAATGAGTAGTCGTTCCCTTTTGGGAAAACGCGGCCGCTTATGACATTCAGACCGGCTGCCTGGAAATTGGAGATGCAGGCGTTAAGCGCTTTTTTTGCCTCGTTCTCGAAAGTGTAGGAGGAGGGTGAGGCGTAGGAGAATATCTGCGTCTGGGGTGAAACCTGTCCCGGGTTTGTCGGGACGCGCAGGTTTGCTTCATCCACGGCCGGAACTGCGGTCTTCGTTCCGGTCTTGAGAGAAAGGCTGCTGCCGGCTGAAATTTTAATATTTTCCATTTCGGCCGCGCCGGCTATAGCCGCGCAGGCCAGAATGCAGGCTGCTATCTGTAAAGCTGTCTTCATTAGTCCCCTCCATAGGTGTGGCGGACCGCGCTTACCCGGCGGTCTATATACATTTTAGCAGTAACAGGAGGCCTTGGAACGTGTCATAGGGCTACTTTCGTGCCGGGACTTTCGGCCTATGTCAGGCGGCAAAACTTGCCTGCCTTATTACTAAAAGATAAAATGTAATAAACAAATTCCCGATTTTAAGGATGGTGGCTTTATGACGGATGCTGTCGCGGTTTACAATCGTACAAGTGTGCTAAACTGGCGCGGGGCAAAGGCGTCCCTTTTTCAGCTCGGACTCGTGGGCGCGGCCACGCTCCTGCCTGCCGTATGCCACCTGACTGGCGCTCCGGTGCGGGTGTTCCTGCCCATGCACTGGCCCGTGCTGCTGGCCGGTCTGGTTTACGGCTGGCGCGGAGGCCTTGCCGTAGGTATGGCGGCGCCTCTTGCCAGTTTTGCCCTGTCCGGCATGCCGCCCGTGGCCATGTTGCCGTCAATGGGCGCCGAAATCGCGGCTTACGGCCTCTTCGCCGGCCTGGGGCGCGAGGTTTTCCGGCTTAACGCTTACGCTTCCGCCACTTTGGCGGTGCTGGTTGGCCGTGCGGTGTATGTTATGGCGGTAATGTCCTCCGGCTTTCCCGCTGGCCTTGTCCCGTCCGCGCTTTTGCCAGGAGCGGTTGCCGGCGTTTTACAGATTGCGCTTCTTCCCTCTCTTGCCAAAAACTGGGTGGGCAAGGAAGGCCGGTAAATGATAAAAATACGCCGCTTCAGCGCTTCGCTTGAGCCGGACATACTTGAAAAACTGGACCGCTATCAGAAGCGGCACGGCCTGCCCACGCGTTCCGACGCGCTGCGCTCGCTGGTGCGCGGCGAAGTGCTCGATTCAGGCTGGAAGGGTGCGGGCAAGGCATACGCCATCATAACCATACTTTATGACCATCACGGCCGCCAGACCATGCGCGAACTGACCGACATACAGCATGACGCCGAGGTCAAGATTATAGTTTCCCAGCATTGCCATTTAACGCATCATACCTGCCTTGAGGTTATAACCGCCTGCGGACAGCCGCACAAGCTTGAGGAGTTGGCCTCCCGCCTCGGCGCGGTGCTTGGCGTAAAGCGCTGTTCCCTGGCCAAGGCTGCCGTTGAGGAAGAGCTGGAGTAGCCTTGTTTCAAGAACCGGCGCGGCCGGTTCTTTTTTGGCCTTTAGTAATACTATTTGAATTTAAGTAATACCATAACACAAGGGGACAAGATGAAGTTCAAGACAGCAGCATTCGCAGTGCTTATCGCGGCTTCCCCGGCCTGCGCCCAGATGCAGGGACCGCGCCTGAATTCGCTCATGCCCGCCGGTTCCCGCGTGGACGGGCTGGATGTTTCGACAGCGCCGCCTTCCTTCTCGGCCCCGGTTGAGGTCATAACCGGTACGGAGATGGAGAACGCGGGCTACACCTCCGCCATTGACGCACTCAGCCTCCTGCCGGGAGTGTTCGTGCGGCGTACCAACACCTTTGGCCGCGCCGACGCCGACATACGCGGCTGGGGCGACAACGGACGCCGCATTGCCGTGATGATAGACGGCCGCCCGGACAAGATGCCTGTTTACGGCTGTTCCGTCAGCCAGACCATGCCGCTCAGCAATATCGAGCGCGTGGAGGTTGTGGAAGGTCCCGCTTCCGCGCTTTACGGTTCCGGCGCCATAGGTGGCGCCATCAACATCGTTACCCGCGGCGCGCAGAAGTCGTTCGAGGGCGACGTGCAGGCCGACATCGGCTCCTACAACACCCGCCATCTGCGCCTGCGCGGCGGGGCCGTAAAGGGAGATAATGATTTCTTCGCCGCCGTGGACCGCCGCACAAGCGATGGTTATATAGCGGACACGGCCTACGAGGGCAACGACTACACCCTTGAGTACGGACGGAAGCTCGGCGACGCCAGCCTTCGTCTTCGCAACAAGCTTTACACCGGCACCGAACATGACCCCGTTCCGGTCAATCCGGCCACGGGCGTAAAAACACCTGGCGCCTCACCCACCTGGTTTGACTACAGGCGCGGCGGACTGGACCTGACCGGTGCCTATGACGCGGGTGATTTCCGCTATGACGGCCGCCTGTTCACCACTTACGGCCGCCACAGCTTTTCCGATGGCTGGCTTTCCGAGGACCAGACTTACGGAGCCGCCCTCGGGGCCGGCTGGAGCAACGGACGCGGCGCTTCCGCGAAGGCCGGGGCGGAGTATTCCTCGCTCATGGGCAAGCGCGTCAGCGGAACGCCCGGGGCCTGGAACAAGAATGAGTACGCCCTGTTTGCGTCGGGCAGGTCCCCGCTCGGCAACTTCGTCTTCCTTGACGGGGCCATGCGCTGGGCCGGCGACACCACGGACAACTCCGTCTGGCTGCCCGCAGCCGGCGTTACGGTCAAGCCGTGGAACCAGCTCGAGTTCTATACAAGCGTTTCAAAGGGCATGCGCTTCCCCGCGCTTAATGAACTGTACCTTTACCCCATAAGCAATCCGAACCTGAAACCGGAAACGGCCTGGGGTTATGAGGGTGGAGTGCGCTACAAACCGGCCGAGACCGTCTTCCTGCGCGGCGCGGCCTATATGTCGGAAGGGCATAATCTCATAATGGCGCAGAGCGGCAAGTTCTCCAACGTCGGCGACTTCCTCTTCCGGGGTCTGCTGGCCGAACTTAAGATAAAGGTGACGGAGGGGCTTAACCTCAACGGCTCGTACAACTATCTCGACGCCGGAAGCCAGACCACCGGTCGCCCGGGACATACCGCCACTGGAGGGCTTGCCTATGCCTCCGACGACGTCTGGGGCGTTTCCGCCGACTGCCTCTACGCCGCCAAGTATTACGCCGGGGACAATTCCACCCTGCCCGTGAACGATATTTTCACCGTCAACACGCGCGCGTGGTATAACCTCGCGGCGGATGTGCAGGTGTTTGCCTCGGCCAACAATCTGCTGGACAGGCGCTATGTCATCTATGCAACCAACACCAGCGCCACGGGCCTGTTCACCATGCCGGGCTTTACCGTCAGCGGCGGACTGAAGTATACCTTTGGCGGGTAGAATGAGGGAGCGCCCTGCAAGGCAGATGTAGTCCTCCGTGGGAATATGTCGCCTTACGGGCCATGAGAAACAAAGCCGGTTCCTTTTCGGGACCGGCTTTTTTGTCCGCATTTTATCCTGCTGTTTACTTATTCAAAATTTGGCACAATGGCGGTAAGATGAAAGCTTCCTGTCTTTTTCTGGCTGTACTGCTGGCGGCTGCGGCCGTGCTGATTCCTTCCGCGGGGAGGTCCCGTGCCATGGACAAAAACGAAAAGAATTTCTGTTCCTTCTCAGACGAGGAGCTTAAAAAGAAGCTGACGCCGGAGCAATACCGGATAGTGCGGGAGAACGGGACCGAGGTCCCGTTCAACAACAAGTATTGGGACAACAAGAGGCCCGGCATTTATGTGGACGTCGTTTCAGGCGAGGCCCTCTTCAGTTCCATCGACAAGTTCGATTCCGGCACCGGCTGGCCAAGCTTTACAAAGCCGCTCGAGCAGGGGGCGTTGGTGGACTTGCGTGATGATTCCATTGGCATGGAGCGCACGGAAGTGCGCAGCAAAAAAGCCAATTCCCACCTGGGCCATGTTTTCGACGACGGTCCCCTTCCGTCTGGCAAGCGCTACTGCATGAATTCGGCTGCACTACGCTTTGTCCCGGTCGAAAGGCTGGATGAGGAGGGTTATGGCCGATACCTCTATCTGTTCCCAGGCCTGCTGGATAAGCTCGGTTACGGGAAGGCTGTTTTTGCAGTCGGCTGTTTCTGGGGCGGGCAGGCATATTTCAAAAAACTGAAGGGCGTCCTCTCCACCCGCGTTGGCTATACCGGCGGTTCAAAGCCGAATCCCACCTATGAGGAAGTATGCACTGGTACAACCGGCCACGCGGAAGCCGTTTTGGTGATATTCAATCCGAAAGTGATTTCTTACAAGACACTGCTGGAGCATTTCTGGAAAATCCATAACCCCGTCAGCAAGAACAGACAGGGCGGCGATTCCGGAACGCAGTACCGCGCCGCCGCGTTTTACTTCACTCCCGAGCAGAAGGCTCTTGCCGAAGCTTCCCGGGCCGAACTGGACAAGTCAGGCAAATACGGCAAACCCATAGCCACCGATATAGAGGCCAGACGGGAATTTTATCCGGCGGAAGAGTATCATCAGGATTATCTGGACAAAAACCCCGGCGGCTATTGCCACATCAATCTGGATACCGAGAATTAGTCCGCTGGAGCCGTACGCTGTCACCGCTATGGCGTCTTAACTGCGGGCCAAAGACTCGGGTGATTGGACTGCCAATTTGTTCGTTGAAGGACCTGGACGCTGAGTCCTGGGGCAGAATGCTTTTACTTAATTTTGTCAATCTCGCGGCATGAATCTGCAATCTGCTGGTCGGAAAACAGGCCATTGGCCCTGGCCTGCAGGCAATACTGTTTGGCAAGCTTGTATTTGCCGGTCAAGACGTAGAAGTTGATGAGCGAGAGGACCGCGTCCCTGTTTTTATCATCCAGCCGGTATGCCGCCAGCAGCCATTTTTCCGCTTTGGCGTTGTCATGAAAATTGAAGGCCGCCGCTCCCGCTCTGATAAGCACATACTGGTCCTTGCTCCCAGCCTTTGCGGCGCGGGTAATATCCGCGATAGCTTCCATGGGTTTTTGGGGGATGGCTGCCCTTTCAAAGTGTTTATCGCTGGTGATTCTGGCAATCAGCCAAACCTCGCTTGAAGCCGGTATCTTAACATCCGCCATTGCCGACAGTAAAACTTTGCGTTGGGATTCGGAAAGGGTTCCCGCCAGTGCGCGCATATCCCTCTCCGCGCATCCGGTGAACAATGTCTTTGCGCGTTTCATCCCCTCCTGCTCCGATCGGTTGAAGCCGCCTTTCCCGTCACCCCTGAAAAACCAGTGTGTTCGTGAGGCGTTTTGCAGCCAGAACTGCAGGGCCGTCTTGCATTCCTGCCGGTCTTTCCCGGCTGCATCCGCCACCATCACAAGCGCGCCTCTCGGCGTATCCTGTCCAAGTATATGCATGGTCCTCGTTGAAAGCAGCTCCCGGTTGCCCGCAAGGATGCTCGCCCATATGAAATCCTTCTCATACCCACGCAGGGGCAGCAGTTTCGCGGCCTGCCTGTAGCTTTCCTTCGCCGCGGGATAA
>CAYPTM010000123.1:0-6984 GCA_964413345.1 uncultured Elusimicrobiales bacterium | reverse complement strand
TGTTGCCGACGCCGACTATGACGGCTTCACCTTTTATCCCGGAGTATTCCCGCGCTTCCGCCGGCAGGAGTATTCTCCCCGCGGAATCCGGCTCCGCCTCCACGGCGTTGCCGAAAAAGAAGCGCTTGAATGCCTGCTCGTCCTCTTTCGAGGCGGCGCGGAAGGCGCTCATGTTGTCCCTGAGCAGCGCTTCCCATTGCGACGGAAGGAACAGAAGCAGGTATTTGCCCGGCCCGTAGGTGAGCATGAAGTGTCCGCCTTTTTCCGCGCGCAGGGCCTCCCTGAAACGGGGCGGCAGCACTATGCGGTTTTTTGGGTCCAGATTATACCTGGCTGTCCCGTGAAAAGCGGCCATTCTCTCCCCTTGGCATTATATGACACAACATGACACTTCATGACACGAACAATGTTAGTATATGCCATGCGGGAGCATTAGTCAAGTCATTAGACGTAGGACCGCTTTTTCCAGTTTTTAAGGCTGCCGTTCCGGACCGGCTGAACCGCGCTTCCGGCGGGTTCGGACAAAAAAATACGGGGGAAGAATGCTTCCTTCCCCCGCTTAGCTTTCCTGTAGTAATTTCGTTTATTTGCCGCCTATCGCTATCTTGCCGGTCTGGACGTCGTAGCGCCAGGCGTATTCAAGTGATGCCACCTTGTTGAACGGCATGCCGTATGCGCGGAACAGCGCTTCGTTGACCGGGGAGCCGTCCCTCAACTGGCGGCAGAACTGGTAGAAACTGTCCCCGGTGCGCATGTGCATCAGGAAGCGCACGAGGCTGTAGGACTGGGCGTACCAGAGCTTGACGTTGTCGCCGCTCATGTCCTTGAAATCCTCGACGTTCATCAGGTCCTGCATTTTGTAGCCGCCGCCTTTCTGAAGGAGGGCCATGTTTTCCGTAAGCCAGCCGGGAGGGCTCTGTCCCCTTTCTGACTGGATGTAGACCGCCATGCCTTCGCTCAGCCACAGGGGATTCGGGTTGGAGGTGTTCCAGAAGCTGTCGAAATAGATGTGGGTGAGCTCGTGCGCGAGTATTCCCAGGGCCTCCGGACCTTCCACTACATAAATCGTCCGCTGGCTGGCGGAACTGGCGCCGCCGGACCATGCCGGACGTCCCGTGACCTGCTGATATGCCTCGCGGGTGGAGAAGAGGTAAATCAGCACCTTGCCGTCGCGCGTCCAGGGCGTGAAGGCGACGAGGTCCATCATCAGGTTCCCGTGCAGGTCGTCCAGCGTGGAAAGGAGGTCGTCTCCCGGCGCGGCGCCTTCCCTGTAGACGATGAAATGCCTTGTTTCCGCCTGGGAAAATCCCTGCGGCACCGGCGGCCATGAGGGCTGCTGGGGGCGCGGCGCCAGATCGGGTTTCGCGGCGGAGGCCGAAGCATCCTGCCCGGATGCGCCGCCGGTCCTGTCATCCTTCTGCGCCAGTCCGGCCACGGAACCGTCGTTGACCGGCATGAGCATGCCGTCGGTTCTCTGCTGGACCGGTATGGAAGCCTGCGGCGGGGGAGCGACCGGGAGGTCTACCTTGGTGTAATTGTATCTGGCCTCGGGGACGCTGGCCACGATGTCCACAGGGGGAGGGCCCTCGTATGGTTTCGGGCGTATGGAGGCGAAAGGGTCTCTCAGTTGGGCCACTTCGTGTTTTACTGTTTTGAGCGTGACGCCGCGGAAGAGGAACTGGAACATGAACAGGCCCCAGAGCCCCAGAACAAGGGCCCAGAAAAGAAGGCGGAGTTTTGCCAGTATGTCCACTTGGCTGTCCAGTTTGCGAGGGAATGCGGGCCTGTCGCCCGGTTAATCAGTACTTCCCGAAAAGCTTCATGAAAGCGGCATAAGTCGCGGGGGCTGCGGCTATAATCTCTTTTTCGAACAACTGGAACATGAAGGTGGCCCATAGCAGGAACACCAGCACCCAGAAGACGACCCTTAGCCTGGCATGTATGTCCATCAGTCGGATTTTGCGACTGCGAAACCTCTCTTATAACGCGCCGCGCGCCGTCTAACAGCTTGCCCCTTAACCGCTAATCCCTTATTTTAGTAAATACTGAGAGTATTCTGTCATCATCGCAGGGAAGGCGGTACCGGACCGAGGTCCGGAACTGCGCTCCGGCAGCCGCAAGCAGCGATTTTTCGTCCTCGCTTTCCTTCTGCCGGTACGCCATGAAAAGGCCGTCCTTTCTGGCCAGGGAAAGGCAGGGCTTCACGACATCCTCGATTTTCCCCATGGCGCGCTCTATCACTATGTCGGCGGGCTTTTTGGGCGGTTTTTCCCCCACCCTGCCCCCGAAGGCCGATATCCCGGTCAGGCCGAGTTTAGTGAAAGTCCAGTTCAGAAAGGCGCGTTTCCTTTCCACCGCTTCCCACAGGGCCAGTTCCGCGTTGGGCAGCAGTATCTTAAGCGGTATGCCGGTAAAGCCGGCTCCTGCTCCAGCGTCAGCTATAAGCAGGGGCTGGCCCGCGGGGAATTCCCCGCGGATGAACGCCGCCGCCGGGAAGGCGTCCGCTATGTGCCTTTCCCAAAGTTCGTGCATGGTCCTGGCGGCGGTTATGTTGACCGTCGAGGCCTTTTCATGCACAAGCGCGGCATAGAGGTCCAGCTTTTCAAGTTCCGCCGGGGTCAGTACCAACCCCAGACGTCTGGCGAATTCAACCGTTTTTTTGCTTTTCACACTCATTGTTTTTCTCCCCGGCCAGCGCGCGCCGGTATCTTTCTATGTAAACAGTCATGAGCTGTATGTCCGCCGGCGTGACGCCGGGTATGCGCGCCGCCTGGCCGAGGGTGCGCGGTTTTATCCGGGCCAGCTTCTGGCGCGACTCGGTCAGCAGCCCGTGCATTTCCTCAAGGGACAGCCCGGGCGGTATGACCACATGGTCCGCCTTGGACAGTCTCTCGGCTTCCTTGATATGTCTTGAAATGTAGCAGGCATATTTCCGTTCTACTCCGGCCGCCCTGACCGCCGCCTTCCAAGTCCACGGGAAAAGCAGCTCTTCCGGCACAGGGACGGTTCCCGGATTTTCTGTGAGGTCCCTCACCGCCTGTTCATAACGCGCGAAGGGCTCAAGATATTTACTGTCCACGAGCCCCAGTTCCGCGCCTTTGCGGAGCAGCCTTCTGTCCGCGTTGTCTGCGCGTAGAAGCAGCCTGTATTCCGCCCTGGCCGTGAACATCCGGTAAGGTTCCGTAACACCTTTTGTTACCAGGTCGTCTATCAGCACACCGATGTAGGCTTCATCCCGTCCAAGGACGACGGGTTCAAGCGACAGGGTTTTCCTCGCGGCGTTCAGGCCCGCCATGAGGCCCTGTCCGGCGGCCTCCTCGTAACCCGTGGTGCCGTTTATCTGCCCGGCGAAATAGAGCCCTTCCACCTCTTTGCATTCAAGGGAGAGCGCAAGCTGTGTAGGGTCCGAGTAATCGTATTCAATCGCGTAACCGGCGCGCACCATCTCGGCCTTTTCCAGGCCGGGTACGCTTGCCAGCATGGCCCTCTGCACTTCTTCCGGCAGGCTGGTGGACATTCCGTTGATATAGTATTCCGACGTGCCGTAGCCTTCCGGCTCAAGGAAAAGATGGTGGGCTTCCCGTGCCGGGAACTTCACGAACTTGTCCTCGATGGACGGACAGTAGCGCGGGCCGATGGATTGAATCTTGCCGGAGTAAAGAGGCGATTTGTCGAGGTTGGCGATGATTACCCGCTTCGTCTCCGCGGACGTCCTGCCGATATAGCAGGGCAGGAAATCCCGCTTTGGCGGAGCGTTGAAATGTGAAAATGGAGTGAATTCCGTGTCGGGGGGCTGGAGCTCGAATTTGTCCTTCTCGATATGGCGGCCGTTGATGCGCATGGGCGTGCCGGTCTTGAGCCTGCCCAGCCGGAGGCCGAGCGAGCGCAGGCTGTCAGACAGCGCGTCGCTTGGAAAATGGTTGTATCTCCCTCCGGGCAGCGTGGTCTGTCCTATGTGTATGACGCCCTTAAGAAAAGTTCCGGCGGTCAGCACCACGCATTCAGCGCGGTAGCGTGTTCCCCGTATGGTGTCCACACCGGCGACTTTCGAGCCTTCCGTGAATATGGCGGCAGCCTCGTCCTGCATCATCTGCAGATTGGGTTCCGCTTCCATGGTGCGCTTCATGCTGAACTGATAAATCTTCTTGTCGCACTGCGCGCGCGGGGAATGCACGGCTGTTCCCTTTCCCAGATTAAGCACATGGTAATGAAGGGAGGCTGAGTCGGTATTTTTCCCCATCTCGCCGCCGAGGGCATCTATTTCCCTTACTATCTGGCCCTTGGCTATGCCTCCGATGGAAGGGTTGCATGACATCTGGGCCACGGTGTCTAGGTCCTGGGTCAGCAGGAGGGTTTTCACGCCGAGGCGCGCGCTGGCCAGCGCGGCTTCGCAGCCGGCGTGGCCTCCTCCTATGACTATGACTCCGTAGCGCAGGGGGTATTCGTACATTACAGGCTCATCATGGCGTTAAGGTGTTCGCGGCTTATCAGGCCGAGCAGGCCCAACGCTCCCAGCAGGCCAAGGCTCAACAGCATGGAGCCTATTATCCCGGCGGCCGCCTGCGGGGTGGAAATGTTCTCCGTCTTTTTTATGCCGGTTATGCTGAACCAGAGCATCCAGAAGCCGGCGGCATACTGCGCCGCCTTGTAAACGGATTCGTTCCGGGCCAGGGAAGAGGCTATGTCGAACGGCAGCACATAGAGCGCGAAGACGTTGGAGAGGAGCAGTACTGTGGCCGCGTCCCGCCAGCGGAAACCGGAAGCGCGCGCCGGCAGGCAGGCGAGGGCAAACCACATCAGCAGTGCCGAGCCGAAGGTCCTGCCATGTTCGTTTATCGACGGCATGATAAACGCCAGCGCGATAAGCGGAGCCCCTGCCATAATGGCGGATGAGAGCACGAACAGGGGTTTCGAAAGCTTTCTTCCCATAGCCACGAATGAAGCCAGAAACATCACGCACGCAGCGGTGTTAACCGCGCCCAGAACGCCGTTTGTGTAGGCCGAGGCGGCAAATGACACCGGCTGGTAATCGGCCTGGGGAAATCCTGCCGGCTTGCAGAGGTCCGAGATGACCGAGGCGCATATGGCCGCGGCGTAAAGCCACAGCGCGCGGTTGAGCACGCCCGTATCAGTTTTGATTTCCTCGAACACCGATGAGGGGCTGGAGGCGCAGCGCCACAAAAGACTTGCCGTTTTTTTCATAAGCTCATTTTCCCACGCAGAATTTTTCGAAAACAATTCCCAGTATGTCGTCCGGGGTGGTTTCTCCGGCTATCCGGCCAAGAGAGTCAAGCGCGCCACGGAGATGCTCGGCGCAAAGCTCCAGTTCCCCCCCGTCGGAAAGGCGTTCCATGCAGCCTGCGGTTTCTTTCTCCGCTTCAAGTATGGCTTCATAGTGCCTGGAGGAGGTGAGCAGCATCGGGGAATCGCCGCCGTCCTCGCGTGAAACAGTTTGCAGGACCAGTTGTTTCAGTTCCTCAATACCGTCGCCGGTTTTGCTGGAGACCGCAATGGTTCTGACTCCCTCAAGCCACGCCGGGAGCGGCTTGTCGGCCGGGGCGATGTCCGCCTTGTTCAGAACCGCTATGACTGTTTTCCCCCCTTCCCCGGCTGCGGCTCTCACCAGTTCCCACACCGGCAGGTTTTCAGAGAGGTCGCGCGACAGGTCAAGCACCAAGAAAATCAGGTCGGCCTTTGAGATGGCCGTTTTGGTCCGGCGTATGCCTTCGGCTTCCGCCGGGTCCAGCGCGTGTTCCCTTATGCCGGCGGTGTCGGTAAGGCGGAGCAGTATCCCTCCGACGTCGATTGTTTCCTCTATGGTGTCCCGCGTGGTGCCAGCCGCAGGTGAAACTATGGCCCTGTCATAACCGGCGAGGGCATTGAGCAGGCTCGATTTGCCGGAATTGGGCGCGCCCGCGATTGCGCTGGCTATGCCGTTCTTTACTATGCTCCCGTAGCGGAACGTTTTGCACAGGGCCCTCATTTCATTTTCGATGGAGGCAAGCCGCGAGAGTGCCGCGCCTTTATCCAAGGGAGGTAGTTCGTCGTCGGGGTCGTCAAGGCGGCCTTCCATTTCCGCGAGCAGGTCCTGAAGGCCGTTTTTCATGCGCTCAAGAGTCCGGGAAAGCTGTCCTTCAGTCAGCGAAATTGCGGCCCTGTGCGCCTGCGCGCTGGACGCCGCAATCAGGTCGCATATGCCCTCGGCCTGCGCCAGGTCCATCTTGCCGTTGAGGAAAGCGCGCCTGGAAAACTCGCCGGGTTCGGCCGGGCGCGCCCCGTTTTCCACGCAGAGGGCAAGGGTCCGCGAGGCTACGTAAGGAGAGGCATGGCATGATATTTCCACCATGTCCTCCCCGGTGAATGTGCGCGGAGCCCGGTAAAAAGTGGCTATGGCCTTGTCCAGAAGCTCTTCCCCGTCATTCAGATCGCACAGTTCGGCCATGCGTTCCCGCAGTTCGGCTTGTCTGCCGTTGCGGCGCAGAAAGCCGGACGCCGTTTTAAGCGCGTCCGGTCCGGAAAGGCGGATTACGCAAATGGCGCCCCTGCCGCTGGCCGTGGCCATTGCGGCTATGGTGTCCATTTCGCTTCTTGTGACTGCCATGCATACATTATCCCAAATTGACGCCACGGGGCGCTATGCGCCATATGCCGGAGCTATGGACAGGGGGTTTCGCATGTGTTATATTTTGTCAATAGCCATACCACTTAACCGACTATGAAAAAGCTAGTTTTTGCAACACCGCTGCTTTGCCTGTTCGCCGCCCTGCCTTCCGTTTCGGCACAGGGCCTGATGGATGAAAAGATTCCGGAGTTCCGCGCCCGGCAGGGACAGGAATTTGAGATGCTTTGCATGCTCAAGAACCTTTCCTGCGGTTTTGAGGAGGCGGAGGATGACGGAAAGGAGCCGGAGGCTCTGCCGGTCCTCTCCCTGTCAAGCGCGACTGTCCATGACGTTCTGGACGCCATAATGGCGCGCTATCCCCG
>CAYPTM010000122.1:0-7044 GCA_964413345.1 uncultured Elusimicrobiales bacterium | reverse complement strand
ATAATGCAGACTAACCATTTGCTTGTAATGGGTAATATTTTGCATTATTGGCGTGATGCTTTTAAGGGGTGACCGATGGCTACATCTGAGATGGAACTTGGCAAGCCGGAGCAGGGCTGTTTTTTATCCGCAACAGCTTTCATGAAGTGGCACTTCATCCTTTGTGGTATTGGGGTTATAGGTGTTGCCAATGTGCTTGCTCAACTCTTCGCCGCGGCGACTTCTCCAAAAGTGCCGTTGGTCCTGAATGATTACCTGCTGAGTTTTTTCTTCCCTCAAAAACGTTTCGAACTGGCCTATTTTGTCGGCGGTTCCGCCCTGGTGTTTGTTTATTGGGCATTGCTGCCTGTTGTTCTTGGTGAATACGGGAAAAGTATAGTCGACTCTTTTTCCAGGGTGGCAGGCGCTTCCCGCTTGCGCGCGGCAGCGGTTTTGTCCGCCGATTTTGTAATTTCATCCGCTCTTCTGATTCTGACTGTTTTGTGCACACTGCTGCAGGACAGGGGGAAACTTGTAGGGGATCATGTTTTGCTCAATAAGCTGTTGTACGGCATATGCGGCTCCATTCTTGAACCTCTTACTTCTCTGTTTTGTTTTTTATGGGTTATATTTTTCCTGCTGCCGATAGGCGTCTTTTTGCTTGCACGGCCCCTATCGGATAGATATCTTCGCTTCTGCCATAGGACAAGCATTGTCATTATGGCGCTGGTCCTCCTCCAATTCGCCCATATGTTCAAGCCTTTTGTGTTTGAACCCTTACGGATGCTTAATGAGTTTTTCGATATACCGAGCATTGTCTATCTGAAGCCGAAATCCGAAGGATTGCTCAAGAGATGGAATAAACAGGAGAAATCTCCGGTCATGGCCCGGCAGGCAGTGGATGCCGCAGCATTTCTTAACACCAGGCAGTTGTGGTGGCCTTTGCGGAAATATGATGTAAACGAAAAGCCGGGCGAAAGCGGCGTAAACGATTCGTCCATGTGTATCATTACTCCGGCTTCGGCTGCCGCTGGTGAATTCGTCTCGATGATGCACGCATACCGCAATTACAACTATTATTACGATGCCTCCACAAGCCAGTTGTGCGCGTATGATGTCGCGAATGTAACCGACACCAAGCTCTTCGGTGAGCTTGCGGGTTCTCCGTTTGACTCGATGCTGTCCTCGGAGCTTTATTCGTCTTCCGTGCGCGGCAAAGCAAAGCATGGCAAAATGCCCCTGCGGCCAGACGAAGAGCAGTTTCTTCTTAACCACTCCCTTGAACTTCACTGGCAAATTCTCAACCGCTGGGTTATCCACCATCACAACTTTGTTTTGGGGCCGGTAAATGAGCTCGCCCTCGGACGCCGTCCTTCCGAGATAAATATGCAGTACGGTTTCCTGAATTCGCTGTTGGTGGAGCGTCTGCTAACTTTTTTCGGCGGGATTACCTACCATGCCTATTTCAAGGTGTTCTTTTCATTCTACTATGTGTATTATGCCCTTTTCATGCTTTTGGCCTGGTATATGTTCCGGCGGGTTGAATATGTGCTTGCGGTTTCCATGCTGAGTTTTACCGGGTTGAACATGATTGGCTACCAGTTTCTCTTCCTCGGGCCTGGCGGCAATCCTTTGCGGCATTTCATGGATTTGTTTGTCATGTTCGGAATTGTGCGCTATTTCTCCGGCGGCAGCATACGGTGGCTTTTCTTGAGTTTGTTCTTTGCCGTTGCCGCTATCCTGAACAATAAGGAATTCGGTATATTCCTGCTTCTTGCCTCGGCCGGCGCGCTTCTGATACGTATGTTGAACGGCGAAAGTCCTAACAAGAAACAGGAGATTGCCGCTTTGGCTGTATCGTTCGTGGCTGGTGCCTTACTGCTTTGCCTTCCTCTCGGGCGGGACGCTCTCGCAAAATACTACATGGCGGGTTTGCTGGGTTTCCGGCTGAAATTCCTGCCGGTTTTTGCCTTGCTTCTCGGTTTCGGGGCGTGTTGTTTCATTCTGACACATTTCAGGAAAGCCGCCGGTGGGTTCAAGTATGTGACGATGTTCCTGCTTTTCTACAGTCAGCAATTGCTGGTTTACTATGTCTGGGGCGGCGTGATAGACCATTTTTTCATTTTCCTCCCAATATATGCGTTGGCCGGAGCTTCCGTTCTTAAAATGTGCGCGGACGCGAGTCCTGCCATGAAAACACGGGAAAACGGAGCGTTGCTGCTGGTCTTGTCATCGCTGTTCTGTGTCTATGGCATCAGCGTGATGAATTACTACCTGGACAAGCACGCTTATCTGAAGTCTTTCCGGGATCACAAGACTTATGAGTGGAACCTCCCCCGGGCAAAGTTTATTTCTACAATGAACCCCGCTTATTTCGCGGATTCCGTAGGTCTGATACAGAAATATGCGCAAGGCAACGGCATATACATGATTTCCAAATATGACATGTTCCTGCCCTTCCTGGCTACAAAATATCAGGCCATGCCGTTCCCCGAGCTCGGTCAATTCCTCGCTACGCGAAAAGAGATGAATATCTGCGTTGACACGCTGAAGCGCGACCGGCCGGCATTCCTATTCGTGGATTCGAACATCGACAGGGATTTGAGCCGCGACATCGTCAATTCCAGCATGCCGGTCTGGGGCTATTTGAATGAGGAATCCCGCTGGAGAGTTGAACGGCTTGCCCTGCTCCAGTCCGTGTGGGGCGAGGTCAAGTCCATGTATGAAAAGGCCGATTCCGGGGGGCTGTTGGATGTGTATAGGCTGAAACAGGATGCTCCGGTTTCGGGTGGAAGCGCACGGTGAAATTTTCCAACGTAATTTTCGACCTGGACGGCACAATCGCCGATTCATCGGGGGATATTCTTTCCGCGCTCTCTTCGGCCATGGCCGAAACCGGCCTTTCGCCGGCAGGGAAACCTGACAGGACCATAGTCGGGCCGCCAGTCGCTGAAATGCTGGGCAGGTTGCTGCCCGGCATCAGCGAGGTTCAGTGCGAGACCGCGGTGGCGGCTTTCCGCAGGCATTACGATTCCAGCTCCTATCCCGGCACTTCGCTTTATCCGGGTATGGCGGAAACTCTTTCCCGTTTGCGCTCGGCCGGTGTCAGGCTTTTCATAGCCACCAACAAACCTGAAATTCCCACTCTGCGTGTGCTGGACGCCCTGCGGGCCGGCCCGTTCGACGGGGTGGTCTGCGTCAACAGTCTGCCAGGGCGGAAACTCTCGAAGTCCGAGATGATAGAGAAGATACTTTCTGACTGGCGTCTTGAGAAAGACCGCACGCTTATGGTGGGGGATTGCGATTCCGACATCCTGGCCGCCAGGCGCTGCGGAGTGAAAGGGGCCGCGGTCCTGTGGGGCTACGGCGCGGGAGAGGTTTGCTCCTGCGGGGCGGATTTCACCGTTTCTTCCGCAGGTGAACTCGCGGAGATTGTCTTGTGAAGATTCTTCTTACCGGCGGCAGCGGTTTCATCGGGCGTAACGTCAGGGAATCCTGGCTCGCGGAAAAGCACGAGATTGTCGCGCCCTCCCACAGGGAACTGGAACTTGCGGATGAGGACGCCGTAATGGCTTTCCTGAAGGCCGGACACTTTGATGCGGTAGTGCATTCCGCCACCAAGCCCGGCCACCGCAATTCTAAAGATTCTTCCAACCTTTTTTATTCCAATTCCCGCATGTTTTTCAATCTTGCGCGGTGTCATGAATATTTCGGACGTATGCTGATTGTCGGTTCCGGAGCCATTTATGACATGCGCCATTACCTGCCGAAAATGAAGGAAGAATATTTCGGGACGCATGTTCCGGCTGATGAGCATGGCTTCTGCAAATACGTCTGCGGACGTTACATCGAACGCTCGGAGAAGATAACAGACCTGCGGGTGTTCGGCATATTCGGGAAATACGAGGATTATGCCATACGGTTTATTTCCAATGTGGCCTGCAAGGCCGTTTTCGACCTGCCGATAACCATAAAGCAGAACCGTCGTTTCGATTATATCTGGGTGGACGATTTTCTGCCGGTTCTGGAGCATTTCCTTATTTCAGAACACAGGCACAATGCCTACAATATAACGCCTCCGGCTTCAGTGGAATTGCTGGAGCTGGCGGAAATGGTTCGGGAGATATCAGGTAAAAAGCTGGATATCGTGGTTAAGGAACCGGGGATGGGTCTCGAATACAGCGGGGACAATTCCCGCCTTATGTCCGAAATGCCGGGTCTGACCTTCACTCCCCTGCGCAAATCAGTGGAGGCCCTTTATCGCTGGTATTATGATAATCGCGCCTCTCTGGACAGGGGACTCTTGCTGCAGGATAAATAGTTTGCGTTGCGAGGATGCCTTTGTTGTGTTAAAAAGGTAAATTTGCTAACGTAAATTATTGGTATTTCTCAGGAACTTCTCGCTGTCTTTTCCATGCGTTTCGGAACCGGCAGTTTGAGTTTCCATAATATGTATACATTAAGCCGGCCTTGCCGGGCCGGGAAACAGGGGTAAATAGATGAACGCTCTAGAGTGCAGAATGGTGGAAGTGCTTAAGGACCTTAAGGCCAATCACCATGTGGGGGGAGTAAAAGCCGAGTTCGAGGCTGAAGGCACCCGTCTTGAAGAGGCTATCCGTCTGAAGGAAGTTGTTACGATGGCGGGGCTCAGTCTTACTATCAAAATTGGCGGCTGTGAAGCCATGAAAGATCTGTATGATGCCCGGTCCATAGGCGCCAGCCGCATTGTGGCTCCAATGATAGAAACCCCCTATGCGCTCAAAAAGTTCATACAGTCCGCCCGCAAGGTTTACTGCTGCGAGATGGAATCGATATCCCTACTCATCAATGTCGAAACGATTGAGTCCTTCAAAAATTTCGACAAGATGCTTGAGCTTCCGGAAATCAAGTATCTGAACGGCATAGTGCTTGGCCGCGTTGACATGACCGGTTCCATGGGCCTCAGCCGCGAGGATATCAATTCTCCCCAGATTTTCGATATCGCGAGCGCTCTTATGGCCAAGGCAAGGGCTCATAAGCTGGAATGCGTCGTCGGCGGTGGGGTGGCGAAGGAATCCCTTCCCTTCCTTACAAAGCTGCCCGCTCTTGACCGCTACGAAACGCGCAAGATCATTTTCCAGTGTCCCGAGGCTCTTTCAAACGGCGCCGAAAAGGGCATACTTAAGGCTGTCGGTTTTGAGCTTATGTGGCTCAAGAACAAACGTGATTTCTACGGGGCGATATTCGAAGAGGACAAGGCCCGCATAGACATGCTTCAGGCCCGGTACGACAGGCTCATCAAGGAAGCCGGTGGAAAATACGAGTAAAAGAAGCAAGCGCTTCCGCCAGTTTCAACACGGATAAAACATGCAAAGGGTTGCTGATTTCATAGCTCAACACCTCGTAGCCAGGGGTGTTGAGCGCGTTTTCATGATTACCGGCGGCGGCGCCATGCATCTTAATGACGCCCTCGGCAGGCAGAAAGGCCTGGAAACCGTTTTCAATCATCACGAACAGGCCTGCGCCATCGCGGCGGAAGGACACAGCCGCATGACCGGCAGGCTGTCCGTCGTGAACGTGACCACCGGCCCCGGCGGTTTGAACACCCTCACCGGTGTCATGGGGCAGTGGACCGATTCAATACCTGTTCTTTATATCTCGGGACAGGTGAAGTTCGAAACCACCATCCATTCCCAGCCGGACCTGCCTCTTCGCCAGATGGGCGATCAGGAAGTGGACATAATCAGCGTGGTCCGGCCTCTGACCAAATTTGCCGTCAGCGTTACGGACCCGGCCGATATCGCGTACTACCTGGACAAGGCAATGGCCATTGCCGTATCGGGGCGTCCCGGCCCGGTATGGATAGACGTTCCGATGAACGTGCAGGGCGCTCTTGTTGAACCTTCCACGCTGCGGCGTTACGAACCGGGCAAGGAATCCCCTTCGTTTGACAGGACCGCCGTCCTGCGGCAGGCGGAGGAAGTAGCTGCGCGTCTGCTGTCGGCAAAGCGGCCGGTGCTGATTGGCGGGAATGGCATCCGCGTCAGCGGTGCGCGCGACAAATATATCCGTCTGCTTGAAACCCTGAAAATTCCGGCAGTCACCACCTTCAACGCCGTTGACATGGTCCCTTCCGGCCATCCATGTTTCGGCGGAAGGATAGGCACGGTCGGAACTCGGGGCGGCAATTTCACTCTCCAGAATGCGGATTTCGCGCTGTTCATCGGGACCCGCAATAACATCCGCCAGATAAGCTACGGCTGGAAATCATTTGCCAGGCATGCCTTCAAGGCGGCGGTGGACGTGGACGCCGCGGAACTCGCAAAGCATACTTTCCATCCCGATATGTCCATACTCGCGGACGCCGATTTTTTCCTTACGGCCCTGCTGGACGCGCTGTCCGGCAAGACCGTGCCTGACAGAAGCGAATGGCTGGCCTGGTGCTCGGCTAGGGTAAAGAAGTATTCTCCGGTCCTGCCGCAGTATCGCCAGTCCGGCAAAGTGAACCCCTATTGTTTTGTGGACGCGCTTACCCGGATGGCTCCGGCGGACAATACTCTGGTCGCGGGCAACGGAACCGCCTGCGTGGTTTCCTTTCAGGCTGGGCACTATAAGGAAGGACAGCGGGCTTTCTGGAATTCCGGCTGCGCCAGCATGGGTTATGACGTTCCGGCCGCCATCGGGGCATGCTATGGAAGCGGGCGGAAGCCTGTGCTCTGTCTTGCCGGAGACGGCAGCATAATGATGAATCTTCAGGAGCTTGAAACTATCGGCTATAACAAGCTCCCGGTAAAAGTTTTTGTTCTGGACAACGGCGGATATGTGTCAATCCGGCAGACGCAGGCCGGGTTCTTCGGCATGCCGTACATAGGCTGCGGTCCGGAGTCCGGGGTCGGGTTCCCGGCTTTCGACAAGCTCGGCGAGGCTTTCGGGATGAAAACGGCTGTCATTTCTTCTCTCGCGGACATGGATGGGGTCCTTAAGAATGTTCTGGAAGAAAAAGGTCCTGTGCTTTGCCATGTGATTCTGGACAGGGAGTATTCCTTTTCGCCAAAGCTGTCTTCGGAGAGAAAACCGGACGGCAGA
>CAYPTM010000121.1:0-7141 GCA_964413345.1 uncultured Elusimicrobiales bacterium | reverse complement strand
GGAGAGCACGCCGTAACCGTGGGCGAAGCCGGGCGGGATATAAAGCATCTTTCTGGATTCCTCATCCAGTATTTCCGCCGCCCATTGCCCGAAACGGGGTGAGCCGCGCCTTATGTCCACCGCGACGTCTATCACCTTTCCGCGCAGGCATTGCACCAGTTTTCCCTGGGCATGCGGGTCCTGCTGGAAATGGAGGGCGCGTATCACGCCTTTCGCGGAGCGGGAGGTGTTATCCTGGCAAAATGATTCCGCCATGCCGGCCTTTTCGAAATCGGAACGCTTGTAGTTTTCCGTGAAGAAGCCGCGGTTGTCCCCGAAAACCCTGGGGGTTATGAGGATTACTTCCGGCAGGGACAGGTTTTTGAAATCAAACGGCATCGCGGCCTCCGTTTTCAAGCAGCCTGAGCAGGTAGGTGTCGTATCCGGTGTTTTTCAGGCCGGACGCCAGCTCTCTCAGCCTCGCCGCGTCGATGTAACCTTTCCTGTAGGCTATTTCCTCTATGCAGGCTATTTTGAGGCCCTGCCTGCTTTCCACTATGCGGACGAAATCCGAGGCGTCCATCAGGGATTCGTGCGTGCCGGTATCCAGCCACGCGAAGCCCCGGCCCATCAGCTGGACGTGCAGCTTGCCGGCTTTCAGGTATTCGTTGTTCAGCGCGGTTATCTCTATCTCGCCCCGCGCCGAAGGCTTCAGGGAGCGGGCTATCCTGGCCGCGTCGCCGTCGTAGCGGTACAGGCCTGTGACGGCGTAGCTGGATTTAGGGACGGCGGGCTTTTCCTCGATGGACAGGGCTTTCCCGTCCGCTGAAAATTCCACCACGCCGTAACGCTGCGGGTCGGCCACGTTGTAGGCGAAAACCGAGGCGCCTTCCCGCCTTGAGGCGGCGGAGGCCAGCAGTTCCGGCAGGCTGTGCCCGAAGAAAATATTGTCGCCCAGAATGAGCCAGACGCTTTCCCCGGCGGCGAAGTCCTCGCCTATCACCAGCGCCTGCGCTATGCCGCCGGGATTGGGCTGCTCGGCGTATGAGAATGAAAGTCCCAGGCGCTTGCCGTCCCCCAGCAGTTCCCGGAAGCGTGGCAGGTCCCTGGGCGTGGATATGATGAGGAATTCCGTCACTCCCGCCAGCATGAGGGTGGCCAGGGGATAGTAAATCATCGGCTTGTCGTATACCGGCAGGAGCTGCTTTATGGTTGAAATGGTGCTCGGGTAAAGACGCGTGCCGCTGCCTCCGGCCAGTATTATGCCTTTCATCAGTATGCACCGTCCTTTTCCAGCACCGCGAAGGGAGTTTTCAGGAGTATTATCAGGTCCAGCCAGACCGACCAGTTGCTGACGTACCAGACGTCCAGGCTTACCCGGCGGCTGTAGTTTACGTTGCTGCGGCCGCTTATCTGCCACAGGCCGGTTATGCCGGGCAGCACTTCATTGTAGTATTCGCTGAAAGAGCCGTAATACGTCTTGAGCTCCTGGTAGACCACCGGTCTCGGCCCTACCAGGCTCATGTCCCCCCGCAGGACGTTGAAAAGCTGCGGCAGCTCGTCCAGGCTGGTTTTGCGCATGAAATCCCCGATAGGCAGTATGCGCGGGTCGTCCTTCAGCTTGTAGCTGGATTCCCATTCCTTGCGGACCGCCGGGTCCTCCGCCAGAAGTTTTTTAAGCCGCTTGTCCGCGTCCGCGTACATGGTGCGGAACTTAAGGCAGCGGAACTTCTTCCCGCCTATGCCCATGCGCTTGTGCGGATATATGATGTTCCCTTCCGAAGTGCAGCGTATTATCAGCGCTATCATAATCATCACCGGGGATAGCGCGGCCAGCAGAATGGCCGAGACTGTTATGTCGAAAGTGCGCTTTACGAAGCGGTTGAAGGGGTCGCGCAGGTTGTTCTTTATGGTGAGCAGCAGGACCTGGTTGTCGAAGAAGAAGTCCATCTCCCCCTCGAAAAAAGGTATGCCGAAGAGGTCGGGTATGAACGAGAGGCGCCCTACTTTTTTCTGGAGCCTGTTCACAAGCGTCGTCAATTGCTGGCCCTGAAGCCCCGGGATGGCCACTATGACTTCCATGCCGTCTTCGAAGTAATCGTCCAGTTTTGCCAGCGGGCCGAGGACCGGCACTCCCGCCACTTTCTTGCCCGCCAGAGAGGGCTTGTCGTCCAGAAAGCCGGCTATCTGATAGCCCATGGCCGGGTCCTTGATGAGTGAGCGGGCTATGAGTTCTCCCGTCCGCCCGGCTCCTATTATAAGGGCTTTCTTGCGGGGCGCGCCCAACTTGTAATATTTGGTTTTCGCGAAGCCGCGCAGAAGCGGCATTATCCAAAGGGTGTTGGCGGCGGTAAGCAGAAGGACGGTGCGGGAAATCTGCCCGCTCAGCTTGCCCAGTGAAACCAGCGAGAACAGCACCAGGGAGGCCAGGAACGCCGCCTTCCACATCTGGCGTATCTCTTCCCAGCGGGGATAGCGCTTGGTGTAGAGGCCTTCATACCAGAACGTGGCGAAATAGATGAGCACCAGCCATGCCGGGTTCAGCACGGCCCAGACATAATTGTCCGGGAAACTGATGAAGCGGGGAAGAACGTAAAGCCGCAGGAACTGGGACACCTGGTAAGCCAGCACCACGCCGACGAAATCCACCAGCAGTAAATATAGCT
This sequence comes from uncultured Elusimicrobiales bacterium, assembly GCA_964413345.1. Taxonomy (GTDB): domain Bacteria; phylum Elusimicrobiota; class Elusimicrobia; order Elusimicrobiales; family Elusimicrobiaceae; genus CAYPTM01. The sequence continues at coordinate 4,496 of CAYPTM010000121.1, read as the reverse complement.
GTAACATTAATATACGTTATATCAATTCTTGCGCCCAAGCGCCAAACGGAGTCGCCCCGCCGTCCGCTTTTGCTAGAATAAGTGAAAGAATTTACAACGGAGGGCACATGAAATTCGGTGAGCTTTCAGTAGGTATGTCGGGCGAAATCAGCAAGCTGGTGACGGGAGAGGACATTGACATGTTCGCCAGGGCCACTGGCGACGCAAACCCTGTCCATCTGGACGAGAATTACGCCTCCAAAACCGTTTTCAAGCACCGCATAGCACACGGCATGCTTTCCGCGGGGCTTGTCTCCGCCGTGCTGGGCACGAAACTGCCCGGCGAAGGAACCATCTACCTCGGGCAGGAGCTGAAATTCACGAAGCCCGTTTACATCGGAGAAACCATTACCGCCCGCGCGACCGTGAAGGAGCTGCGCGCGGACAAAAAAATAGTGAAGCTTGAAACCGTATGCGTGAATCAGAAGGGGGAAAACGTCCTTGAAGGTTCCGCCATGGTGAAGCTGCTGGAGTGAGTTCTCATTCCGGACCTGCCTGTTTCGACCCCCGCCAGCGCGGGGGTTTCTTTTTTCAGGGGATATCGGCGCTGGCCCTGCCGAGGAAAATAACCTTCAGTTTCCTGAGCATCCTGGCCGGCACCAGCAGATGGCTGCCTGCAATGCGGAGCCTGCCGTCTTTTCCCCGGGACACCTGGCCGTTCCGGAGCAGGCGTCCGAGCCTGGCCCCCACTATGTCGCGGGAGCCGTAAGACGACAGCAGCTCCGCTTCGGTCATGCCGGCGGGACGTTCCGCCAGTTCCCGGAGGAGGCGTATGCGTCTGGCGGTTTCGCCCAGGTTGAGAAAGTGGAAATAGCAGTATGAAAGCGCGGCGTATATGAGCGTGTTCGCCGCGAGCATGTCCGCGGGGGCCGGGAATCGCTCGTGCAGCATTGCCATTGCCGCCAGTCCGAAGACGAAGCCGGTTTTTATGGAGCGCATGAGACCGCTTCCAGCGCGGCTGAACGCAATCTGCGCCAGGGCGTTTGAGGCAACGGCCGCCAGCGGTATGATGGAGGCTAAATAATCCATGTCAGCCGCCCTTCCCAAGGCCAAGGACAGTTCTCTGCGCCTTAAAAAGCGCCGCCATGGCCCGGCCTTTGGCGGTAAGCAGGTATTTCCCGTTTTCCAGCCGGGCCATCCTGTCCGTCAGAAGGTCTTTTATTCTGGGCTTAAGGAGAATTCCGTCGTTGGCGGAGGAATAAATATCGTTTTCCGGCATTCCTTCCGGCCCCTTGCCGTCTATGGCGAGGAGGATTACCAGCGAGGGACTGTCCGCCTCTATGGCGGAATAGGTTATCAGCCAGGAGAAAATAAGGGAAAGGCCCAGCAGCGCCGCGTGCGCAAGCTCCGGCAGTGTTCCTGGCGCGGGCACGCTTTCCGGCATGCAGGGGGCGGCGGCGAGGCCGGTAAACAGCGTCGCCAGCATTATAGTCAGAAGTGATTTGGATTGTCTTTTCGGAAGCGCGATTTTCCAGATGGCGAGCTGAAACGCCAGTCCAAGCAGGAACAGTCCTCCTCCCCAGACCAGCGTTTTCATGCTAGAGGCCTTTCCCGGCCCGCCACTTGGCGAAGAATTTGGCCGACTCCGTAAGTTCTTCCGTGTTCTGGTATCTCGTGTCCGCTTCGTTTACCACAAGGCCCTTGTAGCCGCTTTCCAGTATTATGTCCAGCAGGCGGGTGGTATGCTCAGGGGAATGGTGGAGCGGGGTGTGCCACTTGTTGGAGCCGGGTTCATAGCCGGTTAAATGCACATGGGTGGCATGCCTCAGCGCGAAGCGGTAAACGTCCTCGTGCGAGCCGACCGTTTCCATCTGGGCGTGTTCCATGTCCAGGCAGACACCGGCGTTGTAGCGCCGCACGAAGCGTATGGGTTCATGCACCGAAGTGATGTTCTCTATGCAGATTCTGGCTTTCGCGCCCTTGAAGATTTCGAACAGCTTGGCCCATTCGTCGTCCCACAGGAACGGGTGGAAGACGACAACGTTGGCCCCGGTTTCCCGGGCCAGCAGTTCCAGCGGCTGCGGGTTGAACGACAGGTTCGGGGAGTGCAGCGCGTACTCCAGCGGAAAGCGCCTGCAAAGCGCCGCAATCGCGACAGGGTCTTCCAGATGCTCTTCCGTAAGGTACAGCTCCACGGCGTGATAGCCGCAGGCCATCACCCGTTCGAGGTTGTCCTTGAAAGGGGCGCATTTGGCCGCGAGGCGGAAGGGGAGAGTTCTGGTCATATGAAATTTATATGCTCCGGTGGCTGCCCCTGGGGCTGGGGAAGGGGCTGCCCCTTTTCCTTCACTTCCCAGAGGAATTCGTTCACCTTGTGCTGAAGGCAGAGCGTTCCGCACATGGTCCGGGCGTCGAATTTTTCGGACGCTATCAGGTCCATCACTTCCTTGTAGCGCGGGCTTTCCCATATCTCCCGGAACGATTTTTCCGCGATGTTGCCGATGTGGTATTTGGCGTATTTGTCGTTGAAGAACATCCCGCACGGGGCCACCAGGCCGGAGCCGGATATCTGGAGTATGAAGGACGGCCCGTAACATTTTGAATAGCAGCGCTTGCCGCCGGACAGTATCTTTGACCATTTGGCCTTCACAAGGTAATCCCTGGTGGAAAGGGCTTCGGCCTGCTTGAGCAGGTCCACCAGTCCGAAATACTTGTCGTACTCCACCTTGAGGTCACCGTCCTCGCTGTCCGAGCAGTGCTTCAGCACGAGGTAATCCGCCCCGAGCTGTTTCCCAAGCTCCGAAAGCGGCATTACCTGGTCGGCGAACTGGGGCATAAGCACCATCTGGAGGCCGATTGTGACGGGCAGGTTTTTAGCTTTCTTTATGGCGACGCACTTGCGTATGGTGCCGGTCACTTTTTCGAAGCCGTCCTCGGGCGCGCCCATTATTTCGCGGTAGCGGGCCGGCTCTCCCGCCGATATGTTGAAGCGCAGGTAGGTCAGCTTCGGGAGAATCTCCTCAAGCTTGTCGTCGCGCAGCAGGTAGCCGTTGGTGCCGAGCGCAATGTCCAGCCCGTTGGCCTTGCCGCGCGCTATGGCGTCGTAAAGATGGGGGGAGCAGGTCGATTCCCCGTCGCTGACGAAGCTGACGGCTTTTACGCCTATGGCGGCGCAGTCGTCGAGGAAACGGAATATGACCTCGCGGGTCATTGGTTTTTCCTGGTTGGCCTGAAGCTGGCCGTAGCAGTACACGCACTTGTAGCCGCAGGCGCGGGTAAGGGCGCAGTCTATGGTGACGGGCGCGACGCGTTTGCCGTCCAGCCAGTCCTGCAGGCGCTGGCGGTGCCAGGACAGCTTCTGGCCGTCCAGTATAAGATTTGAAGTCATTATGCTCTGCGCTCCTTTGTGCGCGAATCGCTCGTAAAATGCGGCAGTTCGTGCCGGTCCGGGCCGAAATAGATGTCCCGCACCAGCCGGATGTATCCCTTGATTACTTGCAGAAGGGACGGGAAAGACACTGCCTTGGAGACTCCGTCCCGCCTCATGCCAAGGCGGTATGGCACCTCCGCGAAGAGGTAGCCTTTCTTGACCAGCCGTATCAGCATGTCCGTCTGGAAGAAAAAGCCGGTGCTGCGGACCCTGAGTTCCCCGAGCATGGATTTGCGGTATATGACAGTCCCGTTGGTGTAATTGAAATAGACGAGGAAGGTGGTGTTGATGATGAACCGGTAGGCGAAGGAGAGCGCGTTGCGGAACAGGGAGCGCGCCTCCTTGTTGTAAATGAACGGTATCACCATGTCCACGTGTTCCAGAAGGCGGTAATAGCGGAATATTTCCCAGGGGTCGTTTTCGTTGTCGCCGGGGAGCATTACAACCGCGTTGCCCCTGGCGTTGTCCACCCCGTCCCAGAAAGACGCGCCTATGCCTTTGGGGCTGTCATGGCTTATCAGGCGGACGCGGGGGTCCTTTGCCATGAATTCTTCCACTATTTTCGGGGTGGCGTCCCTGCTGCCGTCGTTGATGACGATGACCTCGCCGTCCAGCTTGCAGCTGTCGAAGGCCTGCAGCGAGTTCCCTATGGCGAGGGAGATGTTCTTCTCCTCGTTCAGGGCGGGCATGATAACGCTTATCTCTGTCATTTTCCGGTCAGCTCCCTAGCGAGACGGACGATGTCCGCGCTGTCTGGGTAGAATGCCTTCTCCAGGACCGGGCTGGCGGGAGTGGGGCAGTCCGGCAGGCCTATTATCCCCACGCGGGCTTTAAGACTGGAGAAGCCTTTCTCCGCGACCCGCGCCGCGGTTTCGGAGGCGAAGCCTCCTGTCGCGGGGCCGCAGTCGGCTATCAGAAGCCGGCCTGTCTTTGCCACGGACGACAGTATCGCGTCCAGGTCCAGCGGCTTTATGGTGCGCGGGTCCAGAATCTCCGCGTCTATGCCGAGTTTTTCCAGTTCCTGCGCGGCTTTTATCGCCTCGTATACCATCAGCGAAACGGCCACGATGGTTATGTCCTTGCCGGG
>CAYPTM010000120.1:0-7160 GCA_964413345.1 uncultured Elusimicrobiales bacterium | reverse complement strand
GGAATCCGGGCAGAATGGATGTTTATGGGGATCCAGAGATCAGAGCGAAATTGCCGCATTTTGTAAAACTGCGGGACCTCTTCGAAAATGCCATCGCGCGCCCCAACCTGCCCTACTATACGCTCATCTCTGAAGTAATGCAAAGGCATATAAGTGCGGCACTTAGCGGACAAGAAGAGCCGGAGCTTGCTCTGCAACTCATCGAAGAAGAAGCAGACAAAATAGTGCGCCAGTATGGAAAACCCTAAAAAAGCTAAGACTTCGTTCAAAGAACTTATGCCGGCGGTGCCATTTGTTCTCCCGTTGGTACTACTACTAGGTGTAATGGTCGTCCTACCCGTACTGGGAACATGCTTCAATAGTTTTTTTTCAGATACGGGATTTTCCACCAAAAAATGGATTGGTGTCGGCAACTACACAGCATTGCTTGGCGACACAGGGTTCTGGCAGTCTTTGCGGTTTACTGTGTTGTTTGTTCTTGCATCCGTACCAATGGAAATTGCGCTGGGCATAGCGTTTGCACTTCTGATAAATGCCGAGTCACCGGGACGCAGCCTCCTTCGAGCCTGCGTCCTGATTCCCTGGGCCATACCTACAGCTATTTCCTCCCGCACATGGGAGCTCATATACAGCTATCAGTACGGACTGGCTAACTACCTTATCAGTCTGTGCGGATTTTCCAACGCACCGATTAACTGGCTGGGCACAAGTTACGGGGCTTTTTTTTCGCTAGTGCTCACCGAAGTATGGAAAACAACACCTTTCGTGGCCATAATAGTGCTTGCAGGGCTGCAGTCAATATCTCATGATCTCTACGCCCAAGCACGGATAGACCGGGCAAATTTCGGGCAAATTTTCATGCGTATCACCCTGCCTCTGGTGAAACCAGCAATACTGGTTGCGTTACTATTCAGAACAATAGACGCATTGCGCGTATTTGACGTTGTATATGTTCTTACGAGAGGCGGCCCCGGGGGCGCCACCAATTCCCTCTCGTTGTATGCATACAAATATTTCCTCAATGGTGACTTTGGCCATGGCTCCGCAGTGTCCGCAATGTTATTCCTGCTCGCACTAGGACTTTCCATACTTTATATCAAGGCAGGCGGATTGAAAAAGGCATCAGCATGAACGAAGACAAATTGCAAAAAATATTATTCACCGCCGGCGCAATATTCATGGCTTTATTTTGCCTGCTGCCTTTTGTATTCATGGCCGCGGTCAGTTTCTCCAGCAGTCCGGAGTTTCTACTGCCAAGTCATCAGTTTTCATTTACTCTTAGCCATTACAAGGATATTACATTATCCTCCTCTCTGCATTTTCGCTCTTATTTGCTAAACAGCATGGTTGTCTCATGCACAAGCGCCGTACTTAGCGTAACATTGGCGGCACTTGCCGCATTTGCGCTTACCAGACTTAGAATGCCAGGCAGCGGGATATTATTGATGGGAGTATTGGGTGTTTCCATGTTCCCGCAAATAAGTCTCGCCGGATATATTCTTAACCTTATGACCAGACTGGAGCTTAACAATACGTATACCGCGCTGATTCTGCCGTATACTGCATGGATTCTGCCGCTTTCACTCTGGATTATGGCCAGCTATTTTTCCCAGTTGCCGCGAGAACTGGACCGTGCGGCAGTCATGGATGGCTGCACTAATATGCAAATTCTCTTGAAAGTCCTGATACCTGTGGCGAAACCCGGGATTTTTGCAGCTCTACTGCTGTCTTTCATAGCGGCATTCAACGAGTTTATGTTCGCATTGCTTTTGACTTCCGACCATAGCGCGCGGACAATCCCCGTAGCCATAGCCTTGTTCCAAGGCTTGCACGGGGAAACACCCTGGGGGACAATCATGGCCGCGTCCATGCTGTCAATCCTACCCGTAATCGGCTTGACGCTTCTTTTCCAGCGTCACATTATCGGCGGTCTTACGAAAGGAGCGGTAAAAGGATGAACATAACACTGGAACATGTTTCAAAACATTTCATATCCCTGCGTGGCAAGGTTTCCGTTCTGGAAGACATCGATCTTGAAGTGCACGATGGGGAATTTTTTGTATTGCTGGGGCCATCGGGCTGCGGCAAATCAACTCTCCTGAACGTGATAGCCGGGCTGGAAAAGCCCACAAGCGGGAAAATCCTTTTTGCCGGAAATCCGGTTACGAACAGCCTTGAGAATATTTTTATTCCACCGGGAAAGCGGAATGTGGCCATGGTGTTCCAGAGCTATGCGCTTTATCCGAATATGTCCGTTCGGCACAACATATCGTTTCCGCTTGAGATTGCCCATGAAAAGAAGGAAACCATATCGGAACGCGTAACAGAAGCAGCAAGGCTCTTATCGATACAGGATTTGATGAATGCAATGCCCTCCGAATTGTCGGGGGGACAACGCCAGAGAGTGGCAATAGCTAGAGCAATAGTCAGAAAACCTGCGCTTTTCCTGCTGGATGAGCCTTTATCGAATCTTGATGCCAAGCTGCGCGGAGCAATGCGTCGCGAACTTAAAGCCCTCCAGCGTCGTCTGGGGGTAACGACCATATATGTGACGCATGACCAGATCGAGGCCATGACACTGGGAGACAGAGTGGCTGTAATACAAAATGGGCGCATAGCTCAAATCGGCACACCCGCTAAGCTGTACGCTGATCCGGACAATCCATTCATTGCATCATTCCTTGGCAATCCCCCCATGAATCTGCTCCATGGTGAAGCAGTAGGAGGCGATTCAGACCGGCAATTTTTGTGTGACGGCAGAAACTTGCTGCCGCACACAGCCATACACTGCAAAGTCGGAGCCGCCTACAGAGGGCCGGTGTTGTGCGGAGTAAGGCCGGAGGATGTTTTCCTGGCCGCAAATGATGACGCCAGTGCAATAAAGGCGACAGTGCTGACCATGGAAAGCATTGGCCGGGAAAAACTTATATATGCGCAATCCAAGGCCGGGATCGTTGTACTCTTCTCCGGGGGCATGGAATTGTCTGAAGGCGCCGAAATAAACATCAAGTTTAAGAATGTGCATATTTTTTCCCTGTCATAATTGCGCGGCACAGCAAATTACCGAACAAAGGAGGACTAAATGAATTACTTCGTCGACCTTGATGCACTTTTTCTGGAAAACAGCATAAGAAACTGGCTTATCTTTATAGCCATTGTCTGCACCGGTATTCTGCTGCTGCGATTAAGCAGAGAACGTTTATTCAAGCATCTTCGAAACTGGGCCAGTGCCACCAAGACGGACATTGATGACCTGGTAATAGAGATAATCGACCGTCATGGCTATCCATGCCTTTACTATCTTGTATTCCTGCTTTCCACAAGATATCTGAATCTGCCGGATAAAATCATGACGGCAGTTGATGGCGCGGGGAAAATTCTGCTGGGGCTTTTTGTCATAAAAGGTCTTTCAAGAGTGGGCCGGCACCTTGTTGAAACCCGCCTTGTCAAATCGGCAGATGCCAATAGTCATAAAAAAGCATTGTCAGGGATGCTTGGAATATTCAACTTCATGCTTTGGTCCCTCGGCTTTCTCTTATTGCTTGATAATCTGGGCATAAAAGTATCGGCGTTGCTCACTGGCATGGGCATTGGCGGCGTGGCGGTCGCCCTGGCTGCGCAAGCGATACTTGGAGATCTGTTCGCGTATTTCGCCATACTCTTTGACAAACCTTTTGAGATAGGAGATTTCATCATCACAGGCGACTATATGGGCACGGTGGAACACATAGGAATTAAAACCACGAAATTGCGGAGCCTGAGTGGGGAGCAAATCATTTTTTCCAACAGTGACCTGATAGGTTCTCGCCCCCGCAATTATCATCGCATGACGCAGCGAAGGGTTGTTTTCAAAATCGGCGTCACCTATGAAACGAGACACAAGACAATGGAAATGTTACCGAAAGAAATAAGAAAGATAATAGTGGCGCAACCGCTTGCCCAATTCGACCGCTCTCATTTTAGCGGTTTTGGGGATTCCAGCCTTAACATAGAAACTGTTTACTACGTTCAGGATCCAGACTACAACAAGTATATGGACACCCAGCAACGGATAAACCTGCTTATTATGGAAAAGTTCAGCGAAATGGGAGTGGATTTTGCATTTCCAAGCCGCACCATATACATAAAAGGAGAATCCAGGTCCAGCATCTTGGCCACCGATGCAACCAGTTAACCTTGGCCCCGACAAAATAAAAATTGCCAGCTTTTGAAGCAGGTGTCAGAAACCAAGTGGCCTTTCTAGCGGAAAATAGCAAACCCGTCAAGAAATAGCTTTCAAAAGCGCCAAAACCCCGGCTTTGCCGGGGTTTTTCTGTTTCTCCAATACAAACTTGCTATAATTTATGTACTACCGCCGCTTCCCCTCCGTTCGCCTGTATTGGGGAAAGACTAAATCGGCGGATTTTGCATATAAATAATGAAAATACATTCCTTCAACGTAGCGCCCAACCTGCCGGACAACCTTAAGCCCCTGGCCGAGTTGTCCCAGAACATGTGGTTCACCTGGAACTGGGATGCGATAACGATGCTCGTCTCCATGGATGAGGACCTCTGGCACCGCTCCCACCGCAACCCGAAATGGGTTCTGGGCGCGATACCGCCCGCCCGCCTTGAAGAGCTTTCCAAGGACCCCGCGTTCACGGGCCAGTTGAACAGCATCAAGCAAAAATTTGATTCCTACATTTCCAGGGAAACCTGGTACGACAAGAACCACGACAAGAACGAAAAGGACTTCATGGTGGCCTACTTCTCCATGGAGTTCGGCATAGGCGAAGGCCTGCCCATGTATTCCGGCGGCCTTGGAATGCTTTCCGGCGACCACCTTAAATCCTCCAGCGACCTGGGCCTCCCCCTCGTGGGCGTCGGCCTCTATTATCAGAAAGGCTACATACAGCAGGTCCTCAACCGCGAGGGCTGGCAGATGGAACGCTACCCGGAAAACGACTGGGCCAACATGCCCGTCGTCCGCGCCAAGGACAAGAACGGCCAGCCCCTCAACGTGTCGGTTCCGCTCGGAAACGAGACCATCCTTGCAGGCGTCTGGCAGGTTCCCGTGGGCAGGACTTCCCTCTACCTTCTTGACACCAACCTGCCGGAGAACGCCCCGCACCACCGCCTTATAACGGAACAGCTTTACGGCGGCGACCGCGAGGTCCGCATAAAGCAGGAAATAGTGCTCGGACTCGGCGGCGTGAAGGCCCTCGAAGCGCTCGGTCTGAAGCCCACCGTCTACCACATCAACGAGGGCCACGCGGCCTTCCTGCTCTTCGAGCGCATCCGCAAGGTGATGAAGGAGAAAAACCTCTCCTTCCACGAAGCCCGCGAAGCCGTGTGGGCAAGCTCCGTCTTCACTACGCACACGCCCGTCATAGCCGGAAACGAGCATTTCGACCCCGAACTCGTCCGCCGCTTCATGGAGCCCTACACCCGCGAGCTTGGCATATCGTGGGAAGAATTCATCGCCATAGGCAAGGAAGAGCAGAAGTCGGCCACGTTCTGCATGACGGTGGTGGCCCTCAGGCTGGCCGCCTACCTTAACGGCGTGGCAAAGCTGCACGGCGACGTTTCGCGCGACATGTGGCGCAAGGTGTTCCCGCAGATTCCCTTCAGCGAGATGCCCATAACCAGCGTCACCAACGGCGTCCACACCTCCTCCTGGATAAGCCACGAGCACCACAGCCTTTATCTTAAATACCTGAAGAAACCTGAAAACGGCTGCTGCCCGGAACTCCCGGACGCATGCGACTGGAGCAAGATATACACCATCCCCGACGAGGAGATGTGGAGCACGCACCAGATACGCAAGGGCAAGATGATAAACCTCGTCCGCCAGCGCACGCGCCGCCAGCTGGCGCGCCTGGGGGCCGACTCCACCGTTCTGGACGAGACGGAAGACCTCCTCAAGCCGGAAGTGCTCACCATCGGCTTCGCGCGCCGCTTCGCCACCTACAAGAGGGCGACGCTGCTGTTCCGCGACCTCGACAGGCTCGACGCGCTCATCAACAACCCCCAGCAGCCCATACAGCTTGTGTTCGCCGGCAAGGCCCACCAGGCCGACACGGCCGGCAAGGAACTCGTCAAGACCATCGCCCGCCTGATGCAGGACAAGCGCTTCAAGAACAAGCTGGTCTTCATCGAGGACTACAACATGAACGTCGCCCGCTACATAGTGCAGGGCGTCGACGTGTGGCTCAACAACCCCATACGCCCGCTTGAAGCTTCGGGCACCAGCGGCATGAAAGCCTCCATAAACGGCGTCCTCAACCTGTCGGTTCTGGACGGCTGGTGGCCGGAGGCCTATTCCCCCGAAGTAGGCTGGGCGATAGGCGGCTCCGAGCACTACAACGACGAGACCGAGCGCGACAACGTGGAAAGCGAAGCCATCTGCAACCTGCTCGGCAAGGAAGTGGCGCCCCTCTATTACACCAAGGACCAGCACGGCATACCCAGGGGCTGGGTGGAAAAGATGAAGAACTCCGTAAGCCGCATAACCCCCCAGTTCTCAACCCACAGGATGGTGCGCGAGTATTTTGACCGCCTCTACACCCCGGCCCACCGCTATGGGAAGAAGCTGCTGTCCGACGGCTTCGCCGCGGAGCTGGCAAAGTGGCGCTACCGCGTTGGCGAAAACTGGAGCCGCGTCCGCATAACGGATGACAGCCCCCGCCACCACCACGAAACCTGCACCGGCCAGAAAATGCACTTCAAGACCCGGGTCATGCTGGGCAATCTCCGCCCGGAGGAAGTGCAGGTCCAGGTATGCGTAGGGCAGCTGCACTCGAAGGGAGAGCTGGAGAACGACACCAAGGTCATACTAAACCCCGTTGGCCGCGAAGGCGAGGCCTATATATACGAGGGCGACATGACCATGACCCGTTCAGGCAGGCAGGATTTCGCGTTCCGCGTAGTGCCGAATCACGCGGACCTGCCCCATCCCTTCATGCCCCCCCACATCAAGTGGGAAGAATAAGGATTGGAAGATAAAAACGCGCCGGGCGCAAGTCCGGCGCGTTTTTTTTACGAGCATGAACATCGTCCTTATAAATCCGGAAATACCGTTCAATACGGGAAACATAGGCCGCACCTGCGTGGCCACGGGCACGCATCTTCATCTTGTGGGACGGCTGGGCTTCAAGATAGCGGACAAGGAAATACGGCGT
>CAYPTM010000119.1:0-7173 GCA_964413345.1 uncultured Elusimicrobiales bacterium | reverse complement strand
ACAGTTTCGGCGCGTACAACGGAAGCTACACGCGGGTTAAGTTTGACGGGACGTCCGCGCCGCTTACGCTTTGGAACGGCACCACCATACAGGGTACGATACCCGGCACGTTGTCCATAGGCACGCATACGGTTATAGTGGAGCGGGCCACGTCGGACGGCGGGCTGATGGCCTCGGCCCCGCTTATATTTGACGTGCGCGCGCCGTCGGCTTACGGTATAAGCCCATCAACGGGCCCCATAGGGTTGCCGTTTACCATAACGGGCACGGACTTCGGCACTTACAGCGGCAGCAATACGCGGGTTAAGTTCTACGGCGTGTCCGCGCCGGTGACGCTGTGGAACGGGACGACGATTCAGGGCACTATTCCCGGCAGACTTGGGGCTGGAAGCCACGCGGTTGTAATCGAGCGCGCGTTCAATGGCGGGCTGACGGCTTCGCCGACCATATACTTTACGGTAACGGCGCCGGCGATAGCTTCTGTTTCGCCTTCGACCGGGCCCATCGGATTGCCGTTTACAATAACGGGTGCAAGCTTCGGCAATTACAACGGAAGCTACACGCGCGTGAAGTTCGGCGTTTCCACGGCCACGATTACTTCGTGGACCGATACGGCCATAGCGTGCACGGTGCCCGGCGGGCTGGCGGCGGGGCATTACGCACTGACGGTGGAGCGCGCCACGTCGGACGGCGGGCTTGTGGTCAGCACAGGCACGGATTTCGAGGTGCTGCTGCCGGTGATATCCACCATGACGCCTTCGGTAACGCGCATAAGCACGGTGGCGTTTACTTTGACGGGAGAGCATTTCGGCAACTATAGCGGCGCGAACACGGTTGTGCTTATAGGCGGCACCACGGCGGCGCTTACGCTGTGGAACGATACGCGCATACAGGGCACAATACCCGGCAGTCTTGCGGCTGGCACGCACAGCGTGCTGGTGCGGCGTACGGCCAACGGTGCTTCGGCCGAGAGCAACGCTGTCTATGTGCAGGTGATACTGCCGGAAATATCGACCATGACGCCAAGAACGGCCGCGACTGGCGAAGGGTTTACCATAACCGGCACCGGCTTTGGCGAGTATGACGCTGCGCTGGTAAGCGGTCTGCCGTCCACGCGGGTGAAGTTCGGCAGCGTAGTGGCTTCATTAAGCGAATGGACCGATACGCAGATACGCGGCCTTGTGCCGGACAATCTGTCCAGCGGGTCTTACGAGGTTGCGGTCGAGCGCGCTGTGGGCAGCGCCGTTGCGCGCTCAAACACGGTAACGTTTACCGTGCCGCGCGCCACGTTGTCGGCGGTGAAAGGCGCGGCGGCTTACAGCGTAACCAGCTACCCCAAACGGCTTATTGAAGCTGGGCTGGACCTGCCTTCGGGCGACGGGGGTAGCGTGGAGTCATGGAACCGCACGCGTATAGATGTGCCGGGCGGCGCATTGCCGCAGGGTACGTTTGTCAGCATAGCGGCCGCGCCCGCGGCTGACGACGCCGAAACCGAGTCCCGCGCAGCGGCTTATTACAACGGACGCGTTTCGCCGGCCGGCGCGCCTACGGCGTTTGCGCCTGAAAGCGCCTTGGCAAAAGGCGAGGCCGAGATAGCGCTACCGTATCTTTCGTCCGCAATTCCGGCAAACAAAAGCGTTGCGGATTTGGCGCTCTACCGCTGGGAGCCGGGCACGAAGACCTGGACGGAAGTGTACGGCACGCTTGACGAAGGGAAAGGCCGCATGAAAGCCAGCGTAGGCACACTTGGGCTGTATCAGGTGATGATAAAAGGCGTCGTATACCTGGCGGCTGACGCCGCGTTCAAGCTGGGCGAGGTTTACGCCTTCCCGAACCCTGCCAAGGGCAGCCAGAAGCCGACCATACACGTCGAGGTCGGCATAGCCGACCGGGTGGATTTCAGGATATATGACGTTGCCGGCGATTTGCGGCACCGCGGCGCGATTGAAGGGTTGCCGCAGCTTATAAACGACGGGCAGGGCCCACAGTATGCCTATGAATATACATGGGACGGCGGCGGCACGGGCGTGTATGTGTACAAGATAGACGCCTTCAAAGTCGGCGAAGGGCATATAACGGCCACCAAGAAGCTGGCCATTACAAGGTGAGCGCCATGAAAAAGATAAGACTGGCAGTTGTCGTTTCGGTTATGGCGCTGGGCAGCGCCCAGGCAAACGACGCAGGGTATGCGTTCCTTAAAATAGCGCCGGGGGGGCGCGCGTCGGCTATGGGCGCGTTTACGGCGGTGGAAAACGAACCGCAGGCAATAAGTTTCAACCCCGCCGGATTAGGCATTACGGCAAAGCACGAGGTGGCGGCGTCGCATGTGGAATTGTTCGAAAACATGCGGCTTGAGCATGTTGTGTTCGCGCACAAGGCTTTGGGCGGCACGATGGGCTATAGCCTGCTTTACCTTAATGAAGGCACAATGGAAGGACGCGACATAAATCGCAACCCGACGGGCTCTTTTACGGCTGGCGAGTACGCCGCGCAGGTGAACTATGCCGGGAAACTGGGCGAGGACGTGGGCTATGGCTTCGCGATAAAAGGTCTGCACAGCAAGATTGAAAACGAGTCGGGTACCGGGTTCGCGGTGGACGTCGGCGTAAATGCGCGTGTTGCAGGCGTAACCATAGCGGCGTCAGTATTGAACTTTGGCAAAGGGCCGAAGCTGGTGAGCGAAAGCTCGAAGCTGCCTACGACGCTGAACGCCGGACTAGCCTGGCAAGCAGGAAAAGGGCCGCTGCTGTTGGCGGACGCGCGGCAGAACATAGCGGAAACGCGGTTCAGCGCGGCGATTGGGGCCGAGCAGGAGCTGTACGAACTTTTCTTCATAAGGGGCGGGTATATCTACACCAGCGACAACAATAAGGACCCGGACAGCAAGGTGCCGAGAGGCCTGTCGGCGGGTTTCGGATTGAAGATGCTGGGGCAAAGGCTGGATTACGCGATAGTGTCGCTGGGCGAACTGGGATACAGCCACCGCATAACAATCAACCTGGCGTTTTAACCAGATAAACTAGCGGCAGGACTTGCTTTCTTCGCCGATTCACGGTACCTTCCTTCATGGCTGATGGAGGTGTTATGAAAGCTGGCGAAGCCAAGGCAGGCGAGAAGTATATATCCCGGACAGGCGTGCCGGTTACAGTAATAGAGGCAACTGGCGCCAAAACAAAACTGAAGCTGGAAACCACCGGCAGCAGTATCTGGGTAAACAACGATTACGAGCTAAAACCGCGCGGAGCTGAAGTCCAGCGCAAAGGCAGGAATTTCCCGAAGGGCAAGACTGGTGCGGTGGCTGGCACTGGGCCGCAAAAGTCACTAACGCTATCTGCCATTATTGACCCCATGCTTTTTGACGGCGGGCATACAGTGTCCGAAATAGCCGGCGAATTGAGCCGCAAAGCTGGCGAGTCCGCCAAGGGCAAGGACCTTGAAGCCAATATCCGCGCGCGGCTGGTATCGTATAAACGCAAAGGTTGGAAGATTGTGAAGAACGGCAAACAGATTCAGATTCTACCCGGAGAAGATAAGAGTTTGCATTAAGAGCTATTGCCTGATGCTGCGGTGTTATTTTATGTTTGATATTGCATGAGAAAAGTGATTTTCTATAGGTAAAGCTATAGTATAACTATAAAGATTGCATGGCATTGACAAAATATCAAACACATGGTATCCTATTTATGTTGCAAGAAATCAAGTCACGGAGTTGCATGGCATGGAAAAATTAGATTTCGAAAAACTTACGACACACCTATGGGAATCTGCCAACATTTTGCGTGGAAGCATAGACTCCTCAGACTACAAAAATTATATATTCGGTCTCTTATTCATCAAGCGGCTTTCGGACGTTTTTGAGGAGGAAGCCGAGAAGCTTATAAAGGAAACCGGCAACAGGAAAATAGCGTATGAAGACCCGGACGAGCATGAATTTTTTATCCCGGCAAAGGCGCATTGGAAACACCTCTCATCCTTAACCCATAATCTGGGTGACGCGATTAATAAGGCCAATGACAAGCTGGAGGAGGAAAACCGTGTGCTGGAGGGCGTGCTTTCCGCCACTGACTTTAATGACAAAGAGCGTCTTCCCGACGAGGTTTTATCCAAGCTTATTGTGCATTTCTCCGGCCTGAATTTGCGAAACGACAACCTGGCGGACCCGGATATTCTTGGACGAGCCTACGAATATCTTATAGCCCAATTCGCGGACGATGCCGGCAAAAAGGGCGGCGAATTCTACACCCCAAAGGAAGTGGTAACGCTGCTGGTCGAAATACTCGACCCCAAAGCTGGAATGTACATCTGCGACCCGGCTTGCGGCTCCGGCGGCATGCTGGTCCAAACCGTTCATCACCTTAAATCCACCAGACAGAATTATAAAAACATTGTGCTGCACGGGCAGGAGCGCAATATAGGCACATGGGCCATATGCAAAATGAACATGCTGCTGCACGGAATCCCGGGCGCGCGAATAGAGAAGGGCGATACCATCCGAGACCCGAAGCTGCTGCAAAAAGGAAAACTGATAGATTACGATATCGTTATAGCTAATCCGCCCTTTTCGCTTAAGAACTGGGGCATGGAGACGGCAGAAAATAATGGCTTTGGACGGTTCCGCTACGGCATCCCTCCTAAAAGCTACGGCGACTATGCTTTTGTCCAGCACATGATAGCAACGCTCAAGCCTTCCGGACGCGCAGGCATTGTCCTGCCGCACGGGGTGCTTTTCAGGGGCGGAGCGGAGGGGCGCATACGCCAAGCTATTTTAGAGGAAGATATTGTTGATGCCATAATCGGCCTGCCGCAGAACCTGTTTTATGGCGCGAGCATTCCGGCGGCATTGTTTATAGTCAATAAAAACAAGCCTGCAGCAAGGAGAGGCAAGGTATTTTTCCTATATGGCGCGCGGGATTTTTTACAATTGAAAAATCAGAATAAGCTGCGCCCGGAGGATATAGATAAAATACTCCGCGCTTACCGCACATCGGCGGATATTGAAAAATACTCGCGGACTGTGAGCCTTGATGAAATCCGGCGCAACGACTATAACCTCAACATCCCGCGCTATATAGATATAACCGAGGAAGAACAGCCCATAGATGTGCAATCAGTGATAGCTGATTTGGCCAAACTGAAAAAAGAACGCCAGGCAGCCGAGGCGAAAGTTGAGGGCTATCTCAAAGAATTGGGGTATCGGGTATAACCATGGTTTTCAAAAACAAAGGTGAAATAGACCGGATTTTATCCGCATTGGGCGAGCAGCTTGCGGCTGCCAAAAGCGAACCGTTGGATTTGTTGGTTTGCGGCGGCTCGGCACTCCATGCCTTGCATTTGGTTACGCGCACCACTAAAGACGTTGACGTTGTTGCAAAAATCACAGGCGGCAGCGGCGATATGCTCCGGCCAGACCCGTTTCCTCCCGCGCTGGCCGAGGCTGTCAAAAAAGTGGCGCGCGATTTCGGCCTTAAAGACGATTGGTTTAATCCGGGACCGGCCTCCGCATTGGATTTTGGTTTGCCGGAAGGTGTCTTGGGCAGAGCCGAGGTTGTTAAATATGGCTCCTGCCTGACGGTGCGCTTTTTCAGCCGATACGACCAGATACATTTCAAGCTTTACGCCGCCGTAGACCAAGGCGGCAAGCATTATGCGGATTTACTGGAACTGAAGCCTTCCCCGGAAGAATTGCTCGCCGCAGCAAAATGGAGCATGACGCATGACGTTTCCGAAGGCTATAAAGGCGAACTTAAAAGGATACTGACAGAAATGGGGCGCCAAGATGTCGCTGAACGAATATAGAGAGCAGCTATTGGACCGCCTTGTAAATTTTCTTTGGCGGCAATGGTCATGCTTGGGCTTGCTGGGAGAGTCCAGCGGGGATGAGGATTGGGTTATGGACCCGGAATCCCTGCTTGTCTTTTCCCTTGAGATTGCCCGTTGCGAGCCCCGCCTTTTTGACGAAATTCTAGCTTGGCTTGAAGTTAATGGTCAGTGGTTGGATACTACGAGGCTAAGGAATATCATCACGTTGCGCGGCGAGAACACAGCACGGCTTATAGGCGGAGTGTTGCAGCATTTGCTTGATAACGGCGGCGATGCCCGAAGGTGGCAGAACCTTATAAATTTGTGCGACAAGCTTAATCCCGGTTCCTCAAGAAAGGTGGAAGCATTGTTCAAAGATAAAGCCGGACAACCGCATCCGATGGCTCCGAAGGAAAAAGCAGACGCAGCCTTTCTTAAATTCGGGCTTAACCGCCCCGTTCTCAAAATCCAAAAGGCGGGTAAGGACGTGCCAGTGAATGCCAAGACAAACCTCCGGTTTTTATTGCGCGCGCTTTTCGGCGTGGGCGGCAAATCGGAGATAGTTCTTTACCTGATGACACATGAAGGTGCTCGGCCCAAGGAAATAGCGGATGCCATAGGTCTGTTCTGGCTTGGCGTTCATCAAACGCTGCTGGATTTGTCCAAGTCCGGGTTGGTGCTTGTACGGCGCAAAGGCAAAAAAGTGGACTATTGGCTTTCTCATAAGAAGTGGTGGGAGTTCATTTCCCCTTCGTCGGATGAATCCCGCCCCAAGTGGCTGGACTGGACGGCTATTTTTGCAGCATTTTCTAACCTTTGGCAGACAGTAGATGCTTTAACGCAAAGCGATGCCTCCGAGTACATGAAAAGCTCCAGGCTACAGGATAGTTTGGAACTGGTGTCGTCAGAGTTTTCGCGCGCCGGATTTGATATCGGCAACCCGCCTTCGCCCGGCTTGACTTCGGAGCTGCATCAAAAAATGTCGCTGGCCTTCCTTGAAAAAATTTTAGGAGACGAGCATGAGTAATCAGATAGACAGCCTGAAAATGGGCCAGAAGTTCAAGAAAACCCCCGTAGGCGAAATCCCGGTGGATTGGGAGGTTATGCCTATTAGGGATTTGGTTGTAAAACTTTTTAATGGTGGCACCCCTGACAGAAGCAATGAAACATATTGGAAAGGTAGTATCCCTTGGATAAGTGGGGCGGATTTTTCTGAGCAGAAGGTCGCGGTTATCAGGCGATATATTACAAAGGAAGCCGTAGCACAAAGCGCGACGAATGTAATTCCCAAAGGGGCATTGCTGGTTGTTACACGGACCGGTGTCGGCAAATTAGCCATTGCTCCTTTTGATGTTGCCATCAGTCAAGATATAA
>CAYPTM010000118.1:0-7271 GCA_964413345.1 uncultured Elusimicrobiales bacterium | reverse complement strand
TCGTCCGACCCCGGCACGGCCAACGCTCCCACCACCGTCAACAACAGCACTGTTCCCACGGTCGGCGAATCCAGCTATAACGATGTCACGCCGTGGAAAAAAGTTTCCAAACTGGCTATGTACAGCATGATAGCTGCTATCGCACTTATAGCTATTACATCCCTGCTTGCCAAAACTGCATGGGGTGTGGCTTATGCTCAGTATGTTGGCTACCTGGCAATTGGTGCTGCGGCCCTGTCGACCGTGGCCGGCGCGATACTGTGGATGAAGTACAAGCAGAAAACACAGGGTATGATGTATACGGCCAGTGGCGCGTTGCTCACTTACTACGCATATCAGGCTATGTCCGGTGCCAAGGATGCGGCCTCAGCGCAGGCTGACCTTACCAAGAATCAGACCGCTTATCAGAATGCGATTGCCGAACAGTCTAAATTCGCTGGTAAACCCAGTGAAATCCAGCTCAGTACTTCTGGGTCCAATATCCAGGCTAAATTCCCCAATGGCTCGACACAGATGTACACCAAGGGTGTCAATGGCAATACATTGGTGCCGGTAAAGTAAGGTGGGGTTGAAATAAGTCAGGAGGCGTTATGGAAGACAAGGATTTGCCGGAACTCAATATACCGCGCTACGACGACGGAGAAACTAAAAAGCGCAAAAAGAAGGGCTTCCTGCCCTGGCTCTCGGGCCAGGGCGGCAGGTCCGCAGGCGGAGCAATGGCCCGCGGCGGATCGGGGGCGTTCGGAGGTGCAGGGGCCGGCGCGGCAGGCGCCGGCGGCGCGGGTGGAGCGGGCGGGGCCGGCTTTATGGCCACGCTGTTCGCGGGCAAGATGGGAGCTCTCGCCATCACCGCCGCAATCACTCTGGGCGCGCTGGGCATAGGCTACATCGCCAGCAACCTCGGCTCGGGTTCCAGGGACGGCGGCGGCAACATCGCGCAGTCCAACTCGGATTATGACTCGCGGCCTTCCAGCTACGTCCCGGCGATTGAACGCGTGAAAAACCGCGCCTCCTCTCTGGATATGGTGGCCGACGGCAACAAGGGCAAGATTGGCGACATGGACCCTGATGCCGTTCTGCCCAAGAAGGAAGAACCCAAGGACGAGAAATCGGCCGAAGCCTCCGCTGAGGCTCCTGCGGCTGAACAGCCTGCCGGCGATAATATGTCCCAGCAGATGGGGCAGAAGCTCCTCGGCGGCAGTTACGGGGCCCTCTCTTCCAGCACCAGCGGCGGCATGAACAGCAAGTACAGCGCCGGGAAGGTTGGTTTCAACGGCGTGATGGGTTCCTTCCAGAAGCCTTCGTTCAAGAGCGGCCAGCTTTCCGCCATGAGGCAGTCTGCCTCGGCCAAGCCTACCGCGGCACGCGCATCGAGGGCTTCCTACGGCAAGGGCGCGCGCAATCAGGCCAAGGGCATAGGTGCCAGCCTGGCGCGCAAGACCGGCCTCTCCAGCGCGGACGGCGCGCGCGGTGCGGTTGATCAGGCCTGGGAAGGACAGACCGGCTCCGGCGACGCGGGCACTTCCGCCGGCGGCACGGGCGTGGGCGGTTCCAGCCTTGACGGCGGCGGCGTTGTCACGTCCCCGTCCCTGGACAACACTCCCAGCAACATCTCGACCGGCTCCACCGGCACCAGCAGCATCGGGACGACTTCTGTAGCCGACGTTACGCCCTGGCATAAAATGGTTGTCATCGCTGGCATCCTGCTTGCCGTGGCCAACATAATACTGCTGATCGAAGCCATTTTCGCTAATGTGGCGTGGTTCGGCAAGGCCATTGCGGCGATGCTTAACGGCGTTGTTCTGGCTCTGGCGGCGATGGTTACCATAATGGGCGTCATGCTGATGACGACGTTCGGGCAGAAGGTCACGGGCGGAATACTTACCCTGTCCGGCGCGGCCACCTGTGTAAGCGCTGCCATGGCCCTGGGTGGTGATACCTCAGCCGGCCTGACGAATGCGGCCAAGAACACGATGTACATTGCTTCCGCCATCGGCCTTATAGGTTCCGTGATGGCCGGAGTGATGAAAAAATAGCTGTTTGTTTACATAGCGATAGGTGATTTCTCAGGAGAAGTGAAGCTGTCAGCGTGGCGGCGTCCCATGAGTCAAGGGGCGCCGCTCTGAAGGGGGCGGTATTATGGTTACGCAATCTTTTAATGAACGCAAGCGGAAGAAAAAAGGCCTTCTGGCCCTTCTTCTGCTTTTGCTCAAGTCCAGGAAGCATGTGGCTGTCCTGGCCGTGGTCGTCATGGCCCTGCTTTCCGTGGCGGTGACCGTGCCGGCCTCCACTCTTTACAGGATTCCCGGTTTTTCCAGATTTCTTTCCGCGATAGGAATGTCTTCTTATTCTGAGGATGGGGGCAGCAAGCTTGCGTCCGCCAGCCTGCTTAAGCTGGCCATGCAGAAGCGGGCCGAAAAGCAGGCGCTGCTTTCCTCCAGCAGGAGAGGGCCTGATTCCCTTTATGGTTCGGACAGGGATGTGGTCGCCATGGTTGTTGGCGGCAAGGACCTGTGGGACAGGCATGCCACCGCGGAAGGCGCGGCCAAGGACGCAAAGCGCGAGGTTCGCGGCGTGGGCGGAACTGGAGCGGCAGGCGCCGCTAACGGAGAAGAGGGGACGGACCCCGTGGCTGTCGGCGACGGGGTGGTCAACGCTTCGCTTTTGGGTGGAGGAAATGAGGGAGGCGGGTTCGGCGAGTTCGGCACTTACGGTTCTCCAGACAAAGTGAGAGCCAACGGTGTCTACTCGTCGCTGTCTGGTGCGAGGGGGATGTCCGCCGTGGAGAGCGCTTCCAGGCGCGTTCCTTCCGTGATCGGCGGTTCGTTCAATCAGGCAAAATCGTCGGGGCGTCTGGCCGGTTTTTCGTGGAACAACGTGAACGCCACCAGGCGCGCGGGCGGCCAGTATGCCATAAAAGGCCGCGGCAGCAGGCGCGCCATGAAGCAGCTTAACGATGTCTATGCCGCTTCAATGGCCGGTTCGCGCAACTACGCGATGGAAACCAAGTCGGTTTACGCCAGCGCCCCGTTCGACGGGCAGGACCTGAAACTCGACACCATAGGCGAGGATACCGGCGAAAGCACGCCGAACAGCACGCCGGCCTTCACTCAGGGCCAGGACGTTCTGGACCAGGTCCAGACCAAGAGCCAGGCCTGTCTTGACGCCAACGAAACGCACGGCAGAAAGGCCTCACAGATAGGCAAAGAAATAGATGAGTTGGCCAAACAGCCGCCTACCCAGGCTCCGGATGACGTCTACAATTGCGGCGAAATCAAAGCGTGGAATAACAAGATGTCCAAGATGCGGGAGCTTTGCAATCAGTACAACACCGAAGCCTCCGCGGTGGCCACTGCGTGTAACTCAACTTACGACAATAATCCCAACTGCTCTTCGCAGTATGACCCCAACGCGCTGAAGTGCAAGAAGAAACCCAGCAAGTGCGCGATGATAATGATGCTCCTTTGCGTGTTCCTTGCGCTGGTGCTGGTTGTTGTGGCCATAGGCCTTATTGTCGCGGCGGCCATATTGGCCGCGGGCATGCCGATGTGGGTCGCAGTCGCGGCGGGTGTTCTGACCGCGTCGCTGGCGGCCGGCGTGGGTATAAAGGCTCTGTCCGGGTTGTGGGGCATATCCATGGCCGGGATGGGCGGAGGCCTTGGCGGAGGCATGGGCGGTACGGACACTTCGTCAGGTTCCTAGGCAGGATAGCGTTTGTTTTTGAAGCGGCGGGCGTAAAACCCCGCCGCTTCTTTTTAATAACCGAGCTTTGCGATGTGTGGCCATATTTGTTCCGGGGGAAGGCTGTGTCCGCGCGGGGTTTCCCGCTAGATATTGACTGCGGACAATAGTACGACGGGGCAGCCCGGCCTTCCTGGTTTGTCATGGGCCCTAGGGCCTATGCTATGTTGGGCCTAGCGTCTCTTGTGTGAAGGTATGCCTATTACTACAATATCGTAGATACAGGTGTCTATAGTTCGGGGCTTCGCGCCTGTGGGCACAATTTAATATCAGATGGCCGCAATGCAGCCGCGGCCACAAGCCGTGGGGAGGAGTTATGATCGGCAAGAACAATGACCAGAACCTGCCGCCAATAAACTTGAGCAACACCGACAAGCCGGCGACAAACAAGAAATCGACGCGTAAAACCGAGTCAATTCTTGCGCGCATGCCCAAAGTGCGCACCACCACCGGCCAGTCCAAGCTCGGTCTGTTCGACCGGCTGCGCAACCTTTCCAAAAAGGATTTCGCCTATCTCGCCGCGGCTTCAGGCGTGGTCATCACCCTCCCCTTCGCCGAACACTATATGGTGAAGCCGGAGGCGACCCCGCGCGTCAGCGCCTTCTCCACCAATCCCAGCAGGGGCAATTCCTCCGGCGCGGGAGAGGTGTTCGAGCCCGGCAACGGCGCCTTCGCTCCCGGCGGAGCCCCCGGCGGCTCGTCCGACGTGGTCACCCCGCTTTCCGCGCGCGACCCGTCCTCCCTCATCATCGGCCCCGGAGACGGCCAGCAGGCCCAGGTCATCCCCCTGCAGCAGACGCCTCCGCCAAGCACCCCCGCGCCCGTGAAGGATTCCCCTATAACCTCCGCGGTCCGCGCCGGCGCTTCGTCGGCCAACAATACTGCCGCCGGTCCTTTCATCCCGTCCAGCAAGCTGCAGGCCCATATCCGCGGCCTTGAAAGCGTGTCTGGCGGCGGAAAGGCCAGCGCTGGCGAGCTGTGGGGCGGCAAAGTGCTTCAGACCGCCAAGAGTGTTCCTAACACTGCGGCAGTGGGCAGTTCTGTAGCGCCCAAGGCTATGAGCGGCTATAACGGCGTCGCCCGCTCCCGCACTTCTTCCGGCAGCAACAGCGCGATGGAAGATCTCAAGCGCGGCGCCTCCAACGCGGCCGACTATCTTAACGGCCGCAACGCCGTCCAGTCACTGGACCGCGCGGCTGACGCTTCCGTGTACGCCGGCGGTACCAACACGGGCGGCGGTCCCGGCGGTGGTCCCGGCGAAGGCCAGGGTTATAAGGGCGCCGGCGTCAACAACCTCTCCGGCGCGGCACAGCGCTCGGCGGGCAAGGAATCGCTTGAAGCCGAACTGGCCCGCACCAAGGCCATGGCCGAACTCCAGCGCCAGATAAAGTGGAAAGACTATCTGAAGCTGGAACTGCCCAAGATGATAATCGACACCATGGCCAAGGCCATCATGGAGCCTATCGGCAAGGCCATCGGTTCCAAGGTCAGCGACGCCTTGTCCGGCCCTCCTTCTTCGCCTCTCTACTATACCTGCATTTGTGTGACGGAAAAATGCGGTCCCATCGGCTCTGTCGCGGTGTCCGTGCCGTACAACAAGGACAAGGACTATGCTGAATATACGAAGCCGGAAGGACGTTCCTGCTCTGTTGGTAAGAAGGTGGAAACCTCCACTGCGGCGAATCCTTCGAACGGAACCAATCCAAACGGTGGTCCTGCTGCTGTTCCAGGTTCGACCGCTAAAAAGACTGGCATCGCCAAGTACGATGAGAAGTTCGCCAATGGTGCCAGGGCGGGCGATGCTAAATCGCTCGAGGCTTATGCCCGCGCGCAAAAGGCCATAACCGACAGTTGTGCTACGGCTGAGGCCTGTGCCGCTGCAAAGGGCGAATTGCAGAAGTATTTTGACCCTTCCAATGTTTCGGAACTGGCTGGACAGTATTCTACCGCGCTTAAAGAGCATCAGGCTGTATTGGCGCAGGGCTATCTGGAAGACGATGTCAACCAGGTTGCGCAGAATGCCGCTGCGGTTTCGTTTAACACGCCCATAAATACGGTCCAGTCGGTTTTTGATGATGGCGAAATTGTCAAGTACATAAAAGACTGCGGACAGGCCAATCCCGTTGCTTCGAAGGAAATATGCAGCGCGGTGAACAATCTGCCGGCGTCTGCCAGGGACTACGCAACTATCCAAGGAAACATTGAGACTGCCAAGAAAGCCTATCAGGATGGCACTTCAATGCAATCCTCTATTGCAAGCGCCGCGGCCAGATTCAGTGGCGGAAAAGCAGTCTCCTCACAGCTCCTTACGCAGGCTGAAGAGAAGCTGACCTCAGAGGCTCCTGCGGCGCTTCAAAACTGTACTGATGTGAACAGCTGTCTTGCCGCACTGAATCTCCTCGGTCAACCCAGTGCTCTTGGCGAAACGACCGTCGCATCGGCCTATCCGCTCAGAAAAGGGGACTTCCGGTGTGCGGTGGAATCAGCTTCTGTTTTCAGCCTGATGAAGCGCGCCCGCGGTACCATGGATGACTTCAAGACCGAAGCCGGTCTTAAGACATTCCCTGCGGTTTCCGGAGATTATTCCGAGTATTCCGGTGTGGCTCTCTATGCCGTTATGAAGCAGAATTACGAGACTCTTTACGGCAATGCGGAGACATACAATAAAGTTCAGATGCCTGCTCTTTCTCAGGCTGCTGCTGCCTATACGAAGCTGAAGGAAGAGATAAAAAAGGTGACTGACAAGGCCAATGAGGCGGAAAAGCAGAATGCTGCCCTCAAGCAGGATCAGGAGGCTTTGGCTCAGCAACAGGCTAAGCTCGCTGCCGAACAGCGCCGCCAGGCTGACGAGCAGCGCCGCCAGGCTGCGGAGCAGAGGCGGCAGTCTCAGGAACTTGCTGCCCAGCGGCGGAAATATAATTCTCTGAGCGTTCAGCAGAAGCAGACTTACTGTCAGCAGAATGCCGGGAATGCGCTCATCTCAGTTCAAATCTGCAATCACAGATAATGTGCAGCAGAGGTAGTTTTTGAACGGCCTCCGTCAACTGGAG
Organism: uncultured Elusimicrobiales bacterium; assembly: GCA_964413345.1. Classification (GTDB taxonomy): domain Bacteria; phylum Elusimicrobiota; class Elusimicrobia; order Elusimicrobiales; family Elusimicrobiaceae; genus CAYPTM01. The sequence continues at coordinate 480 of CAYPTM010000118.1, read as the reverse complement.
GCCGTTTTTTTTGATTGATTGTCAGGCAAATTGTTTCTGGTGGTCATTTCATGCGTCTGTAAAACAGCAAATCTGAGGTCCTGCGTTTATTTTGCCGGTACATCATACGTTGCTCGCCACCTCGCCCCGCGCTTTGCTAATATTACATATCGGATGAAAAAGAGCTTCCTATTACTGTTGCTGTTCTCCTTAATCCTTCTTTGCGTGCCCTCCAAAGGCCGCTGCGCGCGTGTTTTCGCCCAGCCGGACACGGTGGAGGGCACCAGCATCTGGGACAGGATGATGGGGGAACAGTCCCGCAAGGACATGGCAAAGGGACTTCAGCTGATGAACACCGGCGGCTACGATGACGCCGCGCGCGAGTTCGGCAAAGCATCTGTGCTAAATCCGTCCGATCCGTGGCCGCACATACTGCTCGGTTCCGCGCTTTACTGGTCGGGGCAGGTCGATTCCGCCATGACTGAATACAACGCCGCGCTG
>CAYPTM010000117.1:0-7293 GCA_964413345.1 uncultured Elusimicrobiales bacterium | reverse complement strand
GTTCATTCCGCCGGCTTCCAGCGTTTTGTGCATGAGCGCGCTTTTGGGGCCGAGTATGACGGAATTTTTTTCCGCGTTTATGTCCACGACGTAAAGGGGGTCTTTCGCGCCGCCTATGCCCAGGCCCTTGCGCTGCCCTATTGTGTAGTAGATTATGCCTTTGTGTTCGCCTATGGTTTTGCCCTGCATGTCCAGCACCGGGCCGGGCTTGGACGGGCGGCCTTCGAAAAGGGATGAGTAATAACGCGAATCGATGAAGTCCTGGCTATCCGCCTTTTCCGCCACTTCGGGTAGGCCCGCTTCCCGCGCCAGCGCGCGGACCTGCGCCTTTTGCAGTTCGCCAAGCGGCAGCAGAAGCATGGACAGTATGTCCTGCCCGAGTCCCCAGAGGAAATAGGATTGGTCTTTCGGGCGGTGGGCGCCTTTTTTGATGTAAAACCGGTTCGAGTTCTCCACCTGTCCGCAGCGGGCGTAATGTCCCGTAGCGAAGTAATCAAACTCTATGCCGGTCTGCTTAGCGGCCTGGACCAGGCCGCCGAATTTGACCTTGCGGTTGCAGACCGCGCAGGGGTTTGGGGTTTTGCCCGCCAGATACTGCGAGCAGAAATAATCCAGCACTTCATGCTTGTACTGTTGTTTTAAATCTATGGAGTAATGCTTTATGCCGAGGCGCTCGCACAGGGCGGCGACTTTTTCGAGGTCTTCTTTCTCGTCCGGACCGTAGCAGGCGTTTTTCGCCCCCGGTTCCGGCTTTATGGAGCCGCTGTATATCGCCATGGTCAGCCCGACGACTTCATACCCCATGTTTTTGAGGAGGAGAGCCGTGATGGTGGAGTCCACGCCGCCGCTCATTCCGACCGCCACTTTCTTAATCATACTAATATGATATCAATTCTAGGGCCGTCGTATCCCTTCCCGCCGCTGAGGTGGCGTAAGGGCTCTAAATATATATAATATCCATAGCGTTACAAGCTGGTATAAGTGGTGGAGAATTTGCATATGAAAAAGAACTGTTTTGCGGCGGCAGCGGCCTGTCTCGCGCTTTCGATGCCGGCCTTCGCCGACATTCCCCGGGTGTTCATCGAGGACGCGGAGTCGCCTTACAAAGAGCCCATAGCGGCAAATGAAGCCAACAGGCTGTCGGTGTCGCTGCGTTTCAGCCAGAAGCAGCAGACACGAGTCGAACGCATCATCCGTTCGGAAATCGACGAGCCTGTGCAGGACCTTATCGAGCGCTACAACGAGCGCAAGGCCCGCATCTGGGCCATGCGCGACCAGCTTAACGATATCCAGTTCAAGCTTTTCCTCCTCAAGACAGGCTTCTCCACCGAGTTGCGCGATGCCCTCGGCCAGGCACAGAAGGAGAAATTCGACAAGCTGGTGTTTGACGGCTATTTTTCCCCCTATCCCAAGGCTCCCGCCCAGAAGCCGGAGGACGGAGTGCAGGTTACCGACAAGGGCGATTACATCGAGGAGCGCAGGGTCGTGATGGGCAAGAACGCAGCTGGCAAGACCGTGCGCCGCACCATCATCACCCGCCGCAAGAAAAGCGCCATGAGCCTTGAGGAGAAGGCCGCGGTCAAGGAAACCGCGCCCATTATCGAGGAGCCGCCCGCAGGCGCCTATCCGTAAGCGCGGCTGTCCCGTTCGCTTGAGCCCGGCAGGTTATCCTGCCGGGCATTTTTTTGCCCTGCCACGGAGAGGCGTGCCCCGTGCTCCGTGGATCTGCTGACGGCGGAGGAAATGAAAAGCCCCGCCGGGAGGCGGGGCTTTTTTACTGCCAGGCGCATCCAGGGGATAGGTTGGATTGCGCCCGTTGTGCTTGGGATTGTCTGCCGCTTCAGAAGCGGACTTTCTCTCCGGTCAGCTCCTGCACTTTCTCCTTTATGAGGGCCGAGCGCTGGGCTTTCTTCTTGGCGCTCTGCTCGCGCAGTTCCTTGAGCTTGTTCTCCATCATTTTGAGGCGCAGATCCTCATTGGCCACGCGGGCGTCGAACAGCGCGGCCACCTTGCTTTCCAGTGAGGGTTTAAGCGATTCCTTCTCGGCCGCTTTCGCGCTCTTGTACTTGTCCGCCAGTTCGCGGACTTCCAGTTCAAGGCCGAGCTGTTTGACTATGCTCTTCTCCGCGGCTTTGTCGCCTTCCTTGTGCGCTATCATGAGGGGCATTATGGAGCCGGCGGCCAGTTTGGCCGACATGGCGAATGCGGGGGCGTTCTCCTTCTCCATTTTCTCCAGCTTGTCGGCCAGAGCGGCGTCATTTTCGCGGATGACCTTGAGGACGGATTCGCGCATCTTTTCGAAGAACTGGGCGTTCGGGCGTCCACCCATCATCGGGCCCTTCATTTCTCCGCCGGGGCCCATTTTACCGGCTTTTCCGCCCTTGGCTCCCTTGTTCTTGCCGCGCATCTCGCTCTTGTCTCCGCCTTTGCGCTCACGGTCGTTCTGGCCCATGCCGGGCATGGGGGGCGTGTCTATATCATCGTTCATCATCTCGTCCGGCGGGGGAGGGGGTACTTCGTCGCCTTCCTGTTCCGCGACCGCTTCCTGCGCGGCCGGCCGGGGCTGCTGCTTTTCATCGTCCGCCCTGACTATTGCCGCCGCCGTGCCTGAAAATAGCGCCGCCAAAAGCAGGGTTGTAAGTTTGCGTGTCATGACTTGCTCTCCTTGTTTTGCGCCGGGATTCTTCCTTCCACTCCCGCCGCTTTAATTTCAAACTCCGTTACATAGTCCGTGCCGTACTCGATATCGTACCGTGCCGTTTCAAGCTGGGTATGCAGCTCGGTCAGCGCGGTTTCGCTGACGTCATTCCAGTGGGCCGTCTGCACGGCCTGTTGGGGTTCGCCCTGCGGCAGTATGAGCAGCGCCGCCATCGCCACCGCGGCCGCCACGGGCGTCAGCGTGCGGAACATATATTTGAAGGAGAAGCGGAACTTCCTGGCGGCTTCCCGCTCGATATTCTCCACAATCCACCGCGGGGGATTCGCCTGTGCGCCGCTAAGCGCCTTCCCGGCTGCGCGGAGCGTCGCAAGCTTGCCGGCGCAGTCCGGGCACGAGGACAGGTGGGCTTCAAAGGCCTTGCGGTCGTCGCCTTCAAGCTCTCCGTATGAATAGAGGATTAATTCCTCTTCGTGTTTTGCGGTGTGCATAAATCTTTCCTCAGTCTTGCCACTGCCCGCGACATGCGGGCCAGTGCCGTGCCTATGGGTATGTCCAGAGCCGCCGCTATTTCCTTGAAGGACATCCCCGAATATTCCCTCATCAGCAGGACTTCCCTCATTTCGGCCGGGAGTTTCGCTATCGCCCGGAGGACCATTTCCCTGTCTTCCTGCGCTTCCAGCGAGGGCTCCGGCCCATGGGCCGCGGGCGCCGCTATGGAATCGGCCATGGTCGCGCCGCTTTCCCCGTCATCGGCCGGGGTGTCCAGTGAAACGGTTCCCCGTCCTTCCCTCCGGAAGTGGTCCATCGCCAGGTTTCTCGCCGTGGAGAAGAGCCAGGCCCTGAACATGCCCCTTTCCTCGTAGCGGGAGATGTTCTTGACCACCCGCAGGAAAGTTTCCTGGAAAATGTCCGCCGCCGCGCCCTCGTCCTGCACCATGCCGAGGATGAAGGAAAAGAGCGGCGCTTTGTGGCGCGTCACTATGACGGCGAAAGCGTCTTCATCCCCATCGCGATAGGCAGCGAGCAGTTCAGCGTCTGTCATAGAACGATTCCCACACTAATAACGCGCGGGAGGGCGGTTTTATTGCAGCTTTCTGCGGGCATCAGTCAAGGTCCATGGGATTTATGGGGCGCTCCGTGTCCCCTTCATCGTGGACACGTTTCTTCTCGGTCTCGAATTTGTCCTGAAGCTCTTTCTTCCGCTGCTTGAGGGAGTCCGGCGCGGCGGTGAAGTATTTGTCCAGCCGGGCTTTCTCCTCCTTCTGTTTTTTCAGCGATTCCGCGAAGAAATCGGTCCCTTCCTTCTTCTCCACCTTTTCCCAGCTTTTAACCACTTTGCCGGTCTTCCTGTCCACTTCAAGGCGGGCGTTGCAGTGCGGGCAGTCCACATAGATGGTTTCATCCATAAAGTTCCCCTTCCCGCCTCCCTTTGCGGGGGCGGGTCTGTCTGCGGCTAGATTATTATAGTAAGGAAAGAGGCTTGGGTTTCAGGGCTTGCGGGCGGAGGGGAGGAGTGCGTTGGTAACCTGCCCGTATTTTCCGCGCAGGCTTATTTCAGGGATGGCTTTAAGCGTCCCGACTTTCAGGGCGAGGGCGACATCCTTTTCCCCCGTGGCCTTGCGCGCTTCCAGAAATTCTTCGGCCCTGCCGTTTTTCATAAGCCGGGCTATGGCTTTGTCCGCGGTGTCTTTGCCGGCCACGGCGTCTGCTATGGCGTGGGCGCAGACAACGTCCTCGATATGGTAGTGGAAGAACAGGCAGGCCGGGACTATCATTACTTCGTCCTCAAGCCCGCGCAGATAGGGAGCTATGTAGGGGATGTTCGCGAAACAGCCGGCCAGTATCCTTTTGGCGGAAGTGCAGCCCAGCATGGCCTGCGTCCCCGCGCCAGTTATGCTGATGGCTGGTTTTGTCGGGTCCGCGTGGAGGGCCTGCCAGGGGGAGTTGTCGAACTTTTCGAAACCGGGAGGGTATTCCAGCTCGGAGAAGAATTCCGTTTCCGGGCGGGCGAGGCGTGCTTCCACCGCCGCGGCCTTGTCGGCGTAGACGCGGACGTCCTTTTTGCCGCAGGCAAGCAGGGCGCACAGCGTGGTGGAGCAGCGCAGCACGTCCACCACCACGGCCACGCCAGTAAAGCGTTCGGCCGCGCGGCGGCTTTCACCAACGGTTATTTGCGCGGTCCCAGTTTTCAAGGCGGCGTTTTTGTTCCGGTGTGATGTTTTCCACATACTTTATGGCCACTCCTGAAAGGTTGGCCTGCGGTTCCTTCTTCTGGCCGAGAGGGGTGAACGGGTCGTCCAGCTCGGGCGCTATCTGCGGCGAGGCTATGACCGCGTCCGCGCCGTATTGGGCGGCGATTTTCTGGAACTCCTCGGTGTATTTCGCCTGCGCGCGCCTGTCGTCCTGGCGGAAGGGAGGGCTGTGCAACAGCCCTATGCTGAGGTAAGGCCTGCCTACCTCCATGCCGCTGGGAAACGCAGGGACTGTTTTGGTCTTGGCCGGTTCGAACGCCGGCGCTATGGCTATCCAGTCTGTTCCCCCGGAGGGGCGTCCGCCGGAAGTGGTGACGCAGGCGCAAAAGGCCAGCGGGCACAGGAGCAGGGCTGCGGGCAGAAATTTCATCTTTATTGCTTGGGCGGTTCCAGGCCCAGGTCGCGGTAGATTTTCCGGACGGTGAAGTCCGCTATCTCGTTGTGGCGGGTGACGGGGGTTTCCTTGCCCGTGGCGGGGTTGAGGAAAACGGAGTACTTCCCGCCCTCGCGCACCAGCGTGCAACCCATATCCATAAGATTCTTGATAAGTTCTCGTCTTTTCATATCATCCTCTGCGCCGCTTGCGGCGGCGCGAAATCCGGTTCAGTCCTTGCGGGCTGCAAGCTGCCCGCAGGCGGCCATGATGTCGCGGCCAAGGCTCTTGCGCACGCAGGCCTTTACGCCGGCGGCCAGCAGCGCGCCCTGGAAGTTCTGCGCGGCTTCCTCGTCCTCGGCGCCCTGCGCGTCGCCGGCCTGGTTGCACGGTATGAGGTTAACCGTGAGCAGGTATCCGTGTTCGATGGTGCGCAGCCATTCGAGCAGCATGCGGACGTGCTTGCGCGTGTCGTTCACGCCGGGCATGACGGCGTATTCGATGAAGACCTGCCGCTTGGTCTTTTCAAGATATTCGTTGAGGGCGTCGGCAAGCTCCTCAAGCCCGTATTTGCGGGTTATGGGCATGAACTCCTCGCGCTGCAGCGGGTCCGCGCTGTGGAGGGAGAGCGCCAGGTTGACCTGCGGCATGTCGTCGGCAAGCGTGCGTATGCCGGGCGCCACACCCGCGGTGGAAATGGAGATGTGCCTGCTTCCTATGTTGAGCGCGTCCTTGTCGGAGAGTTCCTTGACCGCCAGCTTTACCGCGGAGTAGTTGAGGAACGGCTCGCCCATGCCCATGAAAACGATGCTGGAGAGTCTGTCCGCTATATCGGCTTTCTTTATCTGCTGCGTCCAGAAAAGGGCCTGGTCGGTTATTTCCTCGACGGTGAGGTTGCGTTTGAAGCCGAGCTTGCCGGTCGCGCAGAACGAGCAGGAGAGCGGGCATCCCGCCTGCACCGAGAGGCAGGCGCTCCAGTGTCCGCTGAGCGGGTTTATCAGGACGGTTTCTATGCGGGCCTTGTCCTTGAGAATAAGGAGCGCCTTGCGCGCCTGCCCGTCACGGGAAACGAGAATTTTCTTCACTTCGAACGACAGAATGGGGAAATTGTCGGAGAGCTCCGCCCTGATGTCCAGGGGGAGCGCGGAGGCTTCGCGCCAGTCGGAAACGCACTGGCCGTAGACGGCCTTGTGGAGCTGCCCTGCCCTGTAGGCGGGCCAGCCTTTTTCCTTGGCGAATTTTTTGAGTTTTCCAAAGTTCATTAATATTATTACACCACAAAAGCCCTGTGCGTTTCCAGCCCGGCGTTCAGGTATGCTATATTTTAGGCATATGAAAGCTCCGCATTCCGGCGTCCCAATCGTTTACGGCGACAGCCACTGCCATCTTCTCGATTCCGCCTTCGACGGCGACCGCGAGGCCGCGGTCGAGCGCGCCCGTTCGGCCGGCGTCGGCCTGCTGGTCGAGACCGCCTGCCGCCGCGCCGACTGGGAGGCCGCCCTGCTCTTCGCGGCGCGCCACAGGGACATCATGCGCGTCTGTCTCGGGATTCACCCGGAAGACTGCGCGGATTATTCCCCCGCCGCCGTCGCGGAACTGGCCGACATGCTGAATAATCCGCTTGCGGTCGGGCTGGGCGAGATAGGCCTCGATTACGCCTGGGACGACGTGCCGCGGGACAGGCAGATGGAGGTTTTCGCCGGGATGCTCCGGCTGGCTTCCGGCTGCGGCCGGCCGATAGTCCTCCATTGCCGGGGGGCGCGCAATCCCGGCCATCCTCACGACGCGTACGCCGACCTTTTCGCCTGCCTGCGTTCCGGCTGGACGCCGCCCGCCGGGCGGCGCCTGACCGGCATACTGCACTGTTTTTCCGGCTCCGCGGAGGACGCCGAAAGCGCGGCCTCCATGGGGCTGCTGCTCGGCGTGAACGGCAGCATAACGTATCCCAAGAATTCCGCCCTGCGCGACACGGCCGCGCGCCACCGCGCGCGCGTGGTCTTCGAGACCGA
>CAYPTM010000116.1:0-7301 GCA_964413345.1 uncultured Elusimicrobiales bacterium | reverse complement strand
GGTTGGCGTCCTGTGCCCGGCTTTCGGTGGCCTCGATTATGATTTCATTTTCGGCCGAGAGGCGCAGCCCCGGCAGCGTCAGCAGGCGCGCGGCCACCGCCTCCGGCAGGCCGGAATCGCGCACGCTGAAGCGCAGTTCCACCCCGGTGGAAACCTTGTTGACGTTCTGCCCGCCGTGCCCTGAAGCGCGGAAGAAACTCTCCCGTATCGAGCCCGGCGCGACTGTTATCCCTCCGCCCAAGTCTATCATGACTCCGCCAAATGAAAGGGCCGCGACATTTCTGCCACGGCCCTTTTCCAAAAAGAATGCGCCCGGTAGGACTTGAACCTACGACCCATCCGTTATGAGCGGATTGCTCTAACCGACTGAGCTACGGGCGCGTTTGTCTGCCTTTCAGCAGGTACAGGACTTCGCCGCGGCCTCGCTGCGGCCGAAAGGCGATATTTCCCTTAACTTCTTTATTATAGCAGGCATTTCGGCCAAAACCAAATCGATTTCCGCCTCTGTCGTATAGTAGCTGAGGGAAAATCTGACCGAGCCGTGGGCGAAAGTGAAAGGCACGCCCATTGCCCTGAGAACGTGCGAAGGCTCCAGCGAACCGGATGTGCAGGCAGAGCCGGAAGAGGCGCATATGCCCAGGTCGCTGAGATGCAGCAGTATGGCTTCGCCTTCCACGAACTCGAAGCTGATGTTGGCGGTGTTGGGCAGGCGTCTGGCATTGCCGCCGTTTACCCGGGCGTTCGGTATGGCCGCCAGCAGTCCGGCCTGCAGCCTGTCGCGCAGGGCCTTCACGCGGGTGTTTTCGTCGTTCAGGCGTTCGCGGGCCAGCTCGCAGGCCTTGCCCAGTCCGATTATATAGGGCACGTTCTCGGTGCCGGCGCGCCGGCCGCGTTCCTGGTGCCCGCCCATCATGAAAGGCACGAAGCGTGTGCCGCGCCTCACATAAAGCACGCCGATGCCTTTCGGCGCGTGCAGCTTGTGGCCGGAAAGAGAGAGCATGTCTATGGCCGAATTCTTGAGGTCCAGCGGTACTTTGCCCACGGACTGCACCGCGTCCGTGTGGAAGAGCGCGCCGCGCTCCCTGCAGATGGCGGCGGCTTCCTCTATCGGGAACACCACGCCGGTCTCGTTGTTCGCGTGCATTATCGAAACTATGGCGGTGTTCGCGGTCACGGAACGGCGCAGCTCATCCATGTCCAGATTGCCGTCCTGGTCCACTTCAAGGTAGGTGGCCTGCCAGCCCTGGCTTTGCAGGTAGCGGGCGGTGTTGAGCACAGCCGGGTGTTCCACGCGGGTTGTGATGATGTGGCGTTTTTCGGGATAGGAGCGTATGGCGGAGAAAAGGGCCGTGTTGTCGGATTCCGTGCCGCAGCTCGTGAACAGTATCTCGGTCGGGTCGGCCGCGCCAAGCAGTTCCGCAACCTGTCTTCTGGCCTTGTCCAGATAGTGCTGGACGCCGCCGCCGAAGTCGTGCATGCTGGAGGCGTTTCCGTAAAGTTCCGTAAGGAAAGGCTGCATCTCCGCCGTAACCTCGGGTGCCGGCATGGAGGTGGCGTTGTTGTCGAGATATGTTACTTTCATATTGTCCGGGCCCCTAGCGGGCCTCCTCTACTGTTATGCTCTCGTCCACCATTTCCTGAAGGCGTTTTTCCACGAAGGACTTGAGCGTGAATCCTGAGCTGGGGCAGCCCTTGCACATGCCCATCAGCCGGACCTTGACCACCGTGCCGGATACGTCCACCAGCTCTATGGAGCCGCCGTCCGCGTTGAGCTTGGGCGCTATCTCCCGGGCGAGCGCGTCCTCTATGGCGTGTATCTTCTGCACGGCCGTCATCTCCGCGAAGGGTTTTTTGGCCTGCGGGGCCGGCTGTCCCGCCGCCGCGCCGAGCGTCTGCTTCAGTATGGCCTCTATATCGCCCTTGCACTTGCCGCAGGCTCCGCCGGCCTTGGTGAAATTGGTCACTTCATCAACGGTGGTAAGCTTGTTTTCCTTTATCGTGCGGATAATCTTCTCTTCCGTCACGCCGAAGCACTTGCAGACCACCTTGCCTTCCGGTTCCGCGTGGGTCACGGTCTTGCCGCCCTGCGCGTAGCTGACCACGGCCGCTTCAAGAGCCTCCATGCCCATTACCGAGCAGTGCATCTTCTCCTCCGGCAGGCCGCCGAGGAATTCCGCTATCTGCTGGTTGGTTACCCGGCGGGCTTCCTCAAGCGTCATGCCCTTTATGAGTTCCGTCAGGGCCGAGGAGGAGGCTATGGCGCTGGCGCAGCCGAAGGTCTGGAATTTCGCGTCCAGTATCTTGCCGGTGGTCTTGTCCACTTTCAGGTAAAGCTTCAGCGCGTCACCGCAGACGATGTTGCCTACTTCTCCCACGGCGTCCGCGTCCTGTATGCTGCCGACATTCCTTGGATTCCTGAAATGGTCCTTCACCTTATTTGTATAGTCCCACATGCAAACCTCCTGGCCGGCCTGTAGCTTACGAACGGGCCTGTGCAAATATTATACTCTTTATCCTACCAAATTAGTAGTAGTTACTTTGGTGATACCGCCCCTAAGGGCGTCAGGAGGCGGCTGCCTTCCCGTGCGGCTTGAATGATTCAATGCTAGCAAGAATCGCGCCCGCTGTTCCATTGCGCCGGTTAAGTGCCGCCCCGGGCATGGCCGGGGTAATAGCTGCGGGCGTGCAAAAAAAACCCCGCTTGCGCGGGGTTTTAAATGCTTCGCCTATCCTGCCGGCTCTATTTGCTGAAGTTGTAAGTCAGCGCGAAACGGTGCGTGGAACCCAGATCCCGGTAGGGCACCAGCGCGTAGTCCAGCGTGAAGGCCGAGAGGCTCACTCCGAAGCCGAAGCGGAGGCTGTTGGCGCCTGAAAGCGCGTTGCGGAATTCATAACCTGTCCGCAGGGCCAGCGTTTTCAGGACGACGAACTCTCCCGCCGCCGCGGCGGAGGTTTTTTCCCCGTCCGTTTTGACCAGGTCGAAAGCCGCGTTGAGGTCCGCGACCGGCAGCCGGAAGCTCTTGTACGCGCCGAGCCGGATATTTCTTGGAATGGTTTCCGCCTCGCTTCCTATGGTTATCCTGCTGCCGAGGTTCTGCACGGCCGCGCCCAGGTCCGCCAGCGGGGTCTTGAGCTGCGCACCGAAGTCGCACAGGAAGGCGCTTCCGCGGTTGCTTTCGAACAGCTCCGTTCTGAGAACTTTCGCGTTCGCGCCCACCGACAGCGGGCCGAAGGAGCGCGACAGGTTCACCAGGCCCATGTAGTCGCGCTGCGCGTTGACCTCGCCTATGCGCCCGGCGGGTCCGTAGAGGTCCATTTTCCCGGCCGTATAGTAAAGGAACGAGAAGCCGAGGTTGAAGCCGCCGGCCGCGTCCGGCAGGGTCAGCGCCATCACGCCGGTGGAGTCTTCCGCGTAGCCGCGCGTGAAGTTGAAGCCCGCGGCTTTAGGGCTTACATGGGCGGGGTTATAGTAAGCCCCGAACACGTCGCCGGAGGCCGCGGTGTACGCGTCGCCCATGGCGTTCGCACGCACGGAAGGCGCGGCGCTGGCGCTTTCTCCCAGCGAGGTAGCCCCGCCGTGCGACAGTGCCGCACACAGGCATACAACAGCGGGCACCGCCAGAAGTCGTTTCAGGAAGCAGTTTCTCATCGCAGCACCCCAATTTTCACTTTTTCGTTGTCATAGCCCGCCCCGTTCAGAACCATGACATATATGCCGGAGCCGACAAGCTCTCCGTCAGTGTTCCGGCCGTCCCAGAGGATGGTGGAGGGGGAGCCGGCGGTCACGTCGGCCTCCAGGGAGCGCACGAGGCGCGCCCTGCGGAGGGTGTATATCTTCGCGCTCACATGCCCGCTTTGAGTCGGGTTGAGGCGTAATTTGGCGTCGCCCTTGCCGGGTTCCATATAGCCGTTGGTTCCCGCTTCGGCGAAGGCCGCCTTGTCGCCCGAATACGCGCTGGTGAAGTTGGAGGCCAGGTTCTGCGTAAGCGCGGCGCTGAACTGCGGCGGGTTGAAGTAATACCCGGCGCGGGAGGGCGTGGCGGTGTAGTTGCCGGGAGGCAGCGTCACCGCGTAATTGCCCGAGGCGTCCGTCACTGTTGATGTCGAAACGGCGGCCCTGCGGGAGCGTGACGTCCCTTCCACCTTCACCGTCACATCGGAAGCGGGCTGCCCGTTGATGAGTATCTGCCCGCTGAGCGTGTAGGCGGTTTCGGCCGAGAAGTCGTTCCCGGTCCAGTTCGCGGCCAGCGAGGCGGTGGAAACGCTCGCCGGAGTGAAGGCGTAGCCGGAGAGTGAGGGCGTTACCGTGTAGCTGCCTCCGCTCGTTACCGCGGAGAATGAATAAGTTCCGCCGGTTCCGGTGGTCGTCGTCGCGAAAGCTCCGCCAGAGAGGGTCATGGTCACGCCGGGAAGAGGGCTTCCACCGGTCGTGACGGTTCCGCTTATGGTATATCCCTCGGGGTGGAGAAGATACTTCAGTATGCGGTGGTTGAACACGTCCGCCAGCCATATGTTCCCGTAGGAGTTGAGCGTGAGGCCCGCCGGCGTGTTAAGCGTGTTGGCCGCTACTGTGCCGCCCCGGTTAGAACTGCCGTCCGTGAACGAGGCTTGGCCTATTAAAGCGTCGGCCGTCGCTCCGCTTGCGGTCGGGTTTGAATACTTCAGCAGACGGTGGGACTGCGTGTCCGCCACCCAAAGTTCGGAGGAGGAGTTGAGAGCCAGTCCCGCCGGGCCGTTGAGCGTGGCCGCGCCGAGGCCGCTGGTGCAGGAGGTGAAGCCAGTCTGCCCAAGCACCAGGGAGGCCGCCTGCCCGTATGTGGCGGGGTTTGCCGGGAACATGAGCACCCGGTTGTTGTCCATGTCGGCCACCCATATGGCGCCGGAAGTGGACAGGGCCACCGCCACGGGGTTGTCAAATGCGGCCTGAGAGCAGGCCGAACTCCCGGTGGTGAAGTCCGACTGGCCAATTACAAGGACGGCGCTGGGCTGGCTTGCCGCAGGGCTGGAGAATTTCAAGACGCGGTTGTTGGCCGCGTCCGCAATCCAGAGGTCTCCCGAAGGAGCCAGCTTCACGTCGGTCGGGTTGCTGAGGCCGGTGATGGATGTGGCGGATTGCTTGGTGACGAAATCCGGCTGTCCTATCACCAGTGTCGCGCTTTGCCCGTTTACGGTCGGGCGGGCATATTTAAGGACGCGGTTGTTGCTCGAGTCCGCCACCCACAGGTTTCCGGCGGCATCCACCGCCATGCCCTGGGGCTGGTAGAGCGTGTCGGCATTTATGCGGCTTTTGGCTTTCCCCTTAAGGCCGCCGTCGCGGTTTGACTTGTTGCTGTTGAAGTTGTCCTGTCCCAGCACTCCGTCCGGGGTGCGGCCGTTGTAGTAGGAGGAAGAGGAATTCCACCACAGCACCCGGTTGTTATACGTGTCGGCAACGTATACACGGCTGTCCGCTTCCAGCACATAGGCGGGGGTATTCATCGTTTCGCTCGTCACCCAGTAGCTGTAGTTTGCATACATTGTCGGCTGGCCCAGTGCGGCGGTTGCCGCCGGCTTGTTGGCGGCGGGAGACTGGAATACCAGCACGCGGTTGTTGTACCGGTCCGAAACCAGCACGTTGCCATCCGCGTCAGCGAATACTCCCCTGGGCGCGTAGAGGTTGGACGGGCCCGTGGAGCTTACGTAGGAGTCGAAATCCGACTGTCCTATGACGAGGGTTGCCGCCGGGCCGTTTGCCGCCGGGTAGGAGAATTTGAGGGCGCGGTTATTGCCTGTGTCTGCCACCCAGAGATTGTTGGCGGAGTCGAACGACATCGCCCGGGGATACTCGAATCCCGACTGGTTCGTGGTGCTGTCCACCACGCCGAAGGCGCTCTGCCCCACTACAAGGTCCGCCGCGGCGGATGTTTCAGGTATCGAGGCGGGGTAGCGCAGGGCGCGGTGATTCCCGGTGTCCATGATCCAGAGGCGGGAATTGTGGTCCAGTTGCACGTCGTCAGGGCTGTTCAGGCCGGTGTTTGCGCCGGAAGCGTCGTAGTTGCAGGATGTGTAGTTCGTCTGCCCGATGACCGCCGTGGCCTGCGAGCCGCTGGCGGACGTGGTGTCGAACCGCAGTGCGCGGTGCTGGTCTCTCGTCGTAACCCAGAGGTCGTTCCCGTTCAGTATTATTCCAGTGGGGGCAGAGAGGGTGGCCCTGTCGCAATTGGTCGAGTTGGATGACAGGTTGGGCTGCCCAAAAACCTGCGTGGCAGCCATGCCAGAGGTGATGGGCGCCGCGTATTTTATGACGCGGTTGTTGCCCGTATCGCTGACCCACAGGTTGCCGGAGCCGTCCGTCGCCATGTCCTGCGGATAGCTGAGCGTCGCCGCGCCGACAGTCCCTCCCCGGTTCTCGTCCCCGGCGGTCATGTCGGCCTGTCCCAGGACGCCGTCCGCCCCCTGGCCGGTGGTGAAGGCCGAGGTGTTGTTCCACCAAAGCACGCGGTGGTTCTCCGTGTCGGCCAGATAAAGCTTTCCTCCGGCGATAATAAGCTGCTGGGGCTGGCTCATTGTGGCGGAAGATAAGTTTATTATGCTGTTTGCGGTAGTGAACGCCTGTTGGCCCAGCACCAGCCCTGCCGAGGTGTCGGCCGCTGCGGCAGCCGCCGCCATCAGAAAAGGCAGCGCTGCGGAACAAAGCGCGGTTTTCAGCGCCCGGCAGCAGTATTGTTCTTCGGCGCGGGCGGTGTGTCCGCGCCGGGGATGTCGGGTGATTTGCAGTCCCACTTAAACTCCTCCAGTGTGTGCGTGACTTATGGCCAATGATGCGGGATATTTTGGGGAATACCGCATGGGGCCTCCGCCGTATGATAGAAAAAGCGCCGTGCTGCCGCCCGCGCGGAGGAAGGTGCGCCGACGGCGCACCCATAAAATGATTATAACAAAGGAGCCCGTCGGAAAATATATTTCCGCTCAAGGCGGGGCTTCTCGTGCGGGCGTTCCCAAAAAGCTAGAATGACTGCATGACGGAGCAACTGATTTCCAAAATGCGCAACCATCCGCTTGTCCTGTTCCCGGACTTCCGCAGGCTGTTCGCGGGGCGGCTGGTGGCCCAGACGGGGGATAAATTCTTCTCTCTCGCGCTGGCGTGGTGGGTGGTATCCCAGACGGGGGAGTCCAAGGCGCACCTCGGCTATCTGATGGCCGTCAATTTCCTGCCGGTGGTGCTGTTCGGCCCTTTCATGGGCGCGCTGGCGGACCGCTTCGACCGCCGCCGCTGCATGATGTTCGCGGACCTGTTCCGTTTCTCGGTAGTCGCGGTCCTT
>CAYPTM010000115.1:0-7374 GCA_964413345.1 uncultured Elusimicrobiales bacterium | reverse complement strand
CTCCAGAACTGTCTGGACCTTAACGCGGATTACGCCAGGGGCAGGGCTAATTTCATAAGCGGGAAGACCATGCTGGAGCTTTCCGCGCTGCTTGAACCCACCTTCCACCCGGTAGAGCCTCTTTATCTCAAGCCGGCGCGTTTCGAGCAGATTCAGCCGAAATGAGGATTGAGGTCCGTCCTTCTTCCGCTCAGGATTTGCCCCGGCTGGCGGAAATAGAGTCCGTGTCCGAGTACTCGGCGCACTGGGGGGAGAAGGGGTTGTCGGAAGAAATGGCCCGTACTGACGGCATTGTCCTGACAGTGCTGGCGGACGGCGCGCCGGCCGGTTTCGCGGCCGGGAGGGCTGTAGCGGGCTGCGCCTCGCTTTATGATGTTGCCGTCGCGCCGGAAAACAGGCGGGCCGGGCTGGGCGGGGCGCTCGTAAGGGCTTTCGCCGCCGCGGCGGCACGGGCGGGCTGCGGAATGATAGAGCTTGAGGTGAACGCCTCCAATGCCCCCGCCCTGCGGCTGTACGAAAAATGCGGTTTTGCCGTTGTGGGCAGAAGGCCTAAATTCTACAATTTGACGGACGACGCCATACTTATGGACATGGAGCTGCGATGAATATTTCTCTATTGCGAAACAGGATGCTGCGCACCGCCGCCGCGGCCTGCGCGCTGGCCCTGCTGCCGGCCTGCGCCGGCGCCGTGGCAAGCGCCTCTTATTCCCATTATCTGAAGGCTTTGCTTCTGGAGCGCGAGGGCAACTTCGGCGCGGCGCTGGAGGAGTACAAGAACACCATAGCGCTGGACCCGAACGCGAAATACGTCTACCAGAACGCCATCAAGATAGCTCTTCGCATCGGCAAGGTGGACGAGGCGATGGAATGGTCGCAGTATCTGGTCAAGGCTGAGCCCCAGAAGGCCGAGAACTGGACCCTGCTCGGCGGCATCTGCTGGGCGAAAGGCGACCTGGTAAAGGCCGCCGAGGCTTACGACAAGGCCCTCTCACTCGACGCGGCCGACAGGAACGCCCTTTACCAGTACGCCAACATGGTCGGCCCTTCCAATCCGCAGAAGGCCGTGGAGCTGTTCAAGAAATACGCCGCCGCGGTGCCGGAGGAGTCGGGGGAAACCTATTACCAGATAGGCCTGATCTACATGGACCTCAATAAGCCCAAGGACGCGCTGGAATATTTCAGGAACTCGATTAAAAAGGCTCCTTCCCTTGTTCCCGCACGCTATGCGCTGGCCCATCTTTACGAGGTGCAGAACGACACGACTTCTGCCCTGGGCGCCTATCTGGACGCAGAAGCACTGGATCCGAAGAACGCCGCCCTTGCCGCCAGGGTAGGTGAAATCTATATCTCCGGCGGAAAGGAAGCCGAGGCCGAGACCTACTTCGCCAAAACCCTGCAGATAGACAAGAACAATGCCAGTGCCAATTTCTGGATGTCTCTTATAGCGGAGCGCCGCAAGGATTTTGCAAGCGCTCTCCGTTATATACAGGACAGCGCCGCTTATGAGAACGACCCCGCGCTCTGGCTTCGCGCAAGCTATTACCTCACGCAGACCGGCAAATACAAGGACGCTGTCAAGCTGCTGGAAGCGGGCTATAAGAAGTGGCCGGCCAATCATGAACTGGGCTATTTCCTCGCGATGGGACTGGACGATATCGGCAGCACCTCCCGCGGCGCGGACGTGCTGGAGGACATACTCGCGGCCAAGCCCGATCATCCTGACGCCAGGATGCAGTATGCCACCATGCTTGAAAAGCTTGGCCGCATTGACCAGGCTGAGCGGCAGTTCCGCATCCTGCTGGAAAAGTCTCCCAATGACCCGGTAATACTCAACTACCTGGGATACTCGCTGGCGGACAGGGGCCTCAAGCTGGATGAGGCGTTCCAGCTCATTTCCCGCGCGGTGGAACTGGCGCCGGACAACGGGGCATATCTGGATTCTCTGGGCTGGGTTTATTTCAAGCAGGGCAAGACCGAACAGGCGCTGGACAATCTCAAGAAGGCCGTCCGCCTTACCGTGGATGACGAAACGGTCTGGGAACATCTGGGCGAGGCTTACGCCGCGGCGGGCAAGAAGGAAAGCGCGTGGAGCGCGCTTAAAATGTCCCAGGCGATGAAGCCCCAGTGGGAAACGCCGGCCGCCAAAATAAAGCCGATTGAAAAAGCGATGGAGTCGGGCCGTCTGGCGGAGCTTACGCTGGCGCACCTTGCGAATGTCCACTCCGGCTACAACACCTTCAACGCCATGGGCAAGGTCACCGCCCGCGCCATGGGCCGGGAACTTTCCTTTGATGCCATACTCCACTTCCGCAAGCCGGACGAGTTCAACATAGACCTTATGGGGCCGATGTTCACCCCGGTCTGCAAGATGAAGATGGTGATAGATCTTAACGGCGCGAAGTCCGCTTCCGTCGAATGCGGCGACAACGAAAGTACCGGCGGCATAGCCGAGTTGGCGCAGCAGGTGTCCTGGGTGATGTGGGGTTACTTTTCGGGAGAGCTGCTCAAGGCTCCGGCCAAGTGGGATTTCGAGGACAGCAGCCGCAAGGCCATAGAATTCCCGGACCGGACTCTGAATCTCAATCAGGGTTCCAGCCGGCTGGCGTCCGTGGAGTTCAAGGAACAGCCGGGGCTTACCCTTCTCTTGTCCGACTGGTCCCGTTTCAAGGGCCGTCTTATTCCGCAGACCATGGTGTTTGAAACCAAGAACCTGACCCTGACCTTCCGCTTCTCGAAATGGAACGGGCTCCTGGACAAGGACACCGTACCCATACCCTGAAGCTTTGGACCGCTATTTTGCCCCCGCCCGGCTTCCGGGCGGGGCTTTTTTCGCATTCATCCGCCCGCGGGGGCAATAAAAAACCCCGCGCCGTGGCACGGGGCTAATTAGTGGTACCTGAGATGGAACTTAGGCGGCCTTTCTGATGTTTATGGCCTTGGGGCCCTTGTCAGAATCAGCCATGTCAAATTCCACTTCCTGACCTTCCGTAAGGCTCTTGTAGCCTTCGCCGGAGATAGCTGAGTAATGGGCAAACAAATCTTTTGAACCATCCTCAGGGGTTATGAAACCATAACCTTTTTGATTATTGAACCACTTAACTTTTCCTCTGGGCATTTCTTATTACCTCTTACGTTACTTTACTAACTGGCGGAAAGGCTTGCGCGTTCCCGCCTACTTGTCTAAATTATACAACATTTTTTTCGGCCCTTTGCAAGCCGCGGCGGCGCTTTTCAGACGGAGAAAAGCGAGGGCGCAGAAGGCCGTTCCGCAGTATTGCGCCACGCAGAAAAAGATGTCCATGTCCTGAAAGAAACGCAAATCCTCCAATACAAACGGGACGGCGCAGAGCGCGGTGGTGGAAAATATGAAGAGATGGGCAAAGCCGGGCAGTGCCGCCACCAGAAGCAGGTCCCCGGTCCAGCCGGAGCGGATTGTCAGGGCCGCTGCGGCAAGCAGAAACAGGGCCAGAAGCGGTACATACCAGGCGATGTTGAAATACAGGAAGCGGTCGAAAATCCCGCCAGCGAATCCTCCCGTGGTTGCGGCCGGTGCGTCCGGGTCTTCATGCTCCACCGCTGCCTTAAGGTCTTGAATGTAGGTGCTTAGCGGGCCGGGCTGAGCCAAAAGTTCTGTAACCTGCCGCCATTCATGCCGCCACCAGGCAAACCCCGAATTTTTAAACTCCGGGTTCATGATATGGAGTATGGATTGGTACCAGCCTCCCTGCAACGGGTGCGTGACGTTCATGCCCAGGCCCATGCCGAAAGAAAGAGGCGGGGTGTTTTCAGGCAGCGTAGCTTCCGCCGGATTCAGTATCATTGCCGGTGTCCACCCGTATAGTTGGCAGAACTGCCTGCCCACTTTTTTAACGTACCAGCCCGGCTGACGCGCCACCGCGCGCAGGAAAAGCCCGGTTTCAAAGCGTTTCGCGGCATTGCCGTCATAATTGAAATACTCCGCCACGCTTCGTGCCCCTCCGTGCCATTGCACCACATAAGGGTAATAGCCATGCCGTGAATACAGGGGTTTCCTTCTCATGTCTATTTCAAGCTGCGCCGCCAGCGTGTTGAGGAAATCGGCCCTGTCGCCGGACAAAGCGGAGGCTTCTCTTCGTAATTCCTCCGTGATGATGGGGGCTTGCCCGGCAAGGAGTATATCGCCCGGAGTGCTGGCTTTTATGAAATCATGCCGGGAAAAGTACTTGCCCGTGCACCAGAGCGCGCCTGCCGCCAAAAAGACCGGCAGTAGTGCCTTAAAGGTGGTTTTCAGGTTTTTTGCCGTATTCCAGACTGCCGCCGCGCCGAGCGCAACGCAAAGCAGTCCTCCCGCTGCGAAGCGGGGCTGGTACAGCGCGCCTGCGCATCCGAAGAAAATCAGAAGTGACCCCCAAATTCGCAGATGCCTGTCATGCTTTTCGTAAAAAGAGGCCGCCGTTCCCGCCGCGCACAGCATGATGGCGGAGGAGAACAATGGCTGCAGTGACTCCGAAATGAGCATATGTTCGTATGTCACACGCCAGTTCGAAGTAAGGAACATCAGCGCGGCATATAAAAGCGAGGCCGTCAGCGCGAACGCCGCAGACCGGCTTTTAACCGTCCGCGCGGTCAGCGGGGCCGCCGCCAGCAACAGCAGACCGGCAAACATGCCCGCTGTATGCTGCAGCACCGTAATGGCTTTCATGCCGCCTGTTATTTTTATCGACAGGTAGAGGAACGCCGGATACAGCCACGGCCTTCCGTAAACGGCTTCGAAGTTTTCCCCGTTCAAAGCAAGCAGCGCGGGTTTCAGGAAGCCCCAGGTGTCGGCCGTGCTTGCCGGGAGGGGATTGAGCTTGAAACGCAGCCACGCCCCAGCCGCCAGCACAAGCAGGGCCAGCAGGATAAAGAGAAGTCGTTCTGCGGTTTTGAAGGGGTGGTTCGGCGGTTCCATGTCAGGCAATGGGGGTTACCAGATTTTCCCAAGCCATTCCATGAAATTCAGCCAGCCGGGGCAATCCTTTGCCCACGCCGACTGCCGGTAACCGGTGTCGGGCTCGCCAAGGCTCGAAAGATATACGCTGACGCCGGTGGCGCGGGACATGGCTTCGTCATTCCCGGCGCCGAGTTCAGAATTGGTGTGGTTTGTCATCACCGCATTCTTTTCAATATAAGCGCGCAGTTCCGCGGATTTGTCGGCGAATTCTCCGGGGCCCGCGGTTTTCGCGGACAGGGATACCACGTCGCCCAAGTCCTTATAAGTCGGGTCCATGAATCTTACGGAGTCCCGGTTGATTACGCGGCGCAGTTCGTTCTTGTCGGCATGGCGGACGGCCAGGTCGCCCCAGTCGCTGGCAAGGCGGCAGAGGCCGGGCATGGCGGCTGTATCCAGCGCGGAAATGGTGGTGTTCATGTTCAGGTCGCTGGCGATGAGTTTGTTGGCCTCCACGTGCATCGCGGCTATTTCCTTAAGGGAGGCGCCGGGCTTTTTCAGTATGGCCGAGATGAGGGGGCGTGTCTTGTACATCTCGCGCATAACTTCCTGCGAGCCTATCACCATCTTCACGCTGTCCTTTACCTGATAGGCCACTTCCGCCTGCTGCATGTTGCATGCGTAAAGCACCAGCACGTCCGCGCCGCCGTTTGCGGCTATGGACCGGGCAAGGTCCGGCACCGATATCTGGTGGCTTGTTTCGTAGTCCTGCGATATGCCCTTCGGCTTCTTGCTTCCGGCCAGCGCCTCTTTTTGTTCTATGGATTCCGGGCCTGGAACGTAGCCGTCCAGGACTCCTCCTCCGTGATTCCATACGGTGAGTATATAGCGGCGCGCGGGATAATTCTTTTTTCCCCATTCAATGAACGAGGAAAGCTGCTTCCAGTCCCCCATGTCGCCGTCCGGGAATTCCATAAGCGGAGAGGAACGTACCCATTCGCCAGAGGAGGTGTCCTCGCGCGTTATGTAGTATCTTTTCGAACCCTGCCATGAACCCTTGCGCGGAAGGCCTATTTCCGCCACTATGTTTACTTCCCGGCTGGAGCCTTCGGCCTGCAGGTCCCTCATCATCCAGTTCGCGCTTTTGAAAAGGTTGTTTTTCCCGTTGATGTAGAAGAGCATGGTCAGCTCTTTAATCTGGCGGGGGGATTCCTGCGCGTTTATAGCCGAGGCTTTCGGCGCGGGCAGCGCCGGCACCTTGTCGGCGAAGCGGGAGGGGTCCGGCAGGCTTGCGGCCTGTGCCGCGCAGGCGATAAGTGAAAGAAGAATTGCGGTTTTAAGCATTGTGGCTCCATGTCCGGGGATTCGTGCCCGGCTCAGCTAAATTATAGCCCCGCCGATGGGGCACGGCAAGTGACGCAGTGGCTACTTTCCGGCCCTGATGTCAGCGGCCCGTTCCGCCACCCGGCGCGTCATCCAGGTGGGGGTGGAGGCTCCGGCGGTCACGCCTATGTTCCGGGCGGCCTTTATCGCGGCTGGGTCCAGTTCCGCTTCTGTCTCAACCAGCATGGTCCTGCTGCCGCATTCCCCGCAGATTGCCGCAAGGCGGGCGGTGTTGGCGCTGTTCTTCCCGCCAACCACTATCATAAGGTCGCAGGAGGAGGCCAGTTCCCGCGTTTCCTTCTGGCGGCTGAGGGTCGGGGCGCAGATTGTGTTGGATATGACGGTTTCTCCCGCGGAAAGCCTGACGGCCTCGGCGGCGGCGAGAAAGACCGGCTCTTCCTGCGTGGTCTGGGACACCACGTGCGCCTTGTCCAGTTTTGGCAGTTCGCGCGCTTCCCCGGGTCCGCTGACTACGAAGCATTTTCCAAGCGCGTAGCCCGTTAGGCCGATTACCTCGGCATGCCCCCGGTCGCCCACGATAACGGTAGTGAAACCCAGCGCCGCGTAGCGGCCTATCAGGCTTTGCGCCCGCTTCACCAGCGGGCAGGTGGCGTCCACCACCTCGAGCCCCCGCGAGCGGATCTCCGCCTCGAACTGGGGCGTAACGCCATGCGCGCGTATAATCAGTATGCCGGTTTTCCCGTTGGTTTCGGACAGGTCCTTCACGGCCTTTACGCCCTCGCGCTCCAGTTCTTCCAGCACCTGCGGGTTGTGTATAAGCGGGCCGACCGTGAAGACCGGGAGCCCGCGCTTGCGCGCCAGCTCCAGAACGCAGTCTATGGCTCCATTGACGCCCGGGCAGAAGCCGGCCGCCTGGGCCAGGGTCACGCCGTTGACCGTCTGCCTTTTCATGCTGTGGCCGCCTTTTTATCCTTTATATGCGTTTTGCCCCAGGCGCACATGCTTTCCATGACCGGCACGAAACTGCGCCCCATCGGCGTCAGGGAATACTCTACCCGCGGCGGGACCACTCGGAACACTTTCCTGTGGACCAGGCCGTCCCGCTCCAGGTCGCGCAGCTG
>CAYPTM010000114.1:0-7389 GCA_964413345.1 uncultured Elusimicrobiales bacterium | reverse complement strand
CATGTGGGCCCGGGCCACTTCCTTCTGGCCGTGCAGCTCGTTGAAATAAATCATCATCGAGGAGATTGCCGTGTTGAAGTGCATGTGCTCGATGTCCCGGGTGACCTTGTCTATGGTCTTGTGGCGCAGTATGTCCAGCTGGCGCGGGTTATCGGCCGAATTTGCGGCCCGGCGCTCCATAAGGTCGTCAGCCCAGAACCAGACGCGCTTTATGAAGCGCGCCACGCCCTCTATGCCCTTCACGTCCCAGGGCTTCTGCGCGTCGAACGGGCCCATGAACATCTCGTACATGCGGAAGGTGTCCGCGCCGTAATCACGAAGGATATCGTCCGGATTGATGACATTGCGCTTGGACTTGGACATCTTCTCCACCTGAGGCGCTATCACCTCGCCGGTTTCCTTCACGCGGACATCCTTTTCCCCGAAATCCAGCTCGTCGTATGAATGGTAAACGCCCCTCGCGTCACGATAGGCGAAGGAGGTTATCATTCCCTGATGGCGCAGCTTGAGGAACGGCTCCCTGGTCGATACATGGCCCATGTCGAAAAGGACCTTGTGCCAGAAACGCGCGTAAAGCAGGTGCAGAACGGCGTGCTCCGTTCCGCCGATATAGGAATCGACCGGCATCCACGCCTTTTCCAGCTCGGGGTCGCAGAACGCCTTGTCATTTTTGGGATCTATATAGCGCAGATAATACCAGCAGGAACCGGCCCACTGGGGCATGGTGTTGGTCTCGCGCCGCGCCGCGCCGCCGCATGTGGGGCATTTGGTGTTGACCCAGCTTTCCACGTTGGCAAGCGGGCTCTCGCCCGTGCCTGAAGGCTCGTACTTGTCCACCTTCGGCAGGATTAGCGGCAGCTCGCTTTCGGGAATCGGCACCACGCCGCACTTCGGGCAGTGGACCAGGGGGATAGGCTCGCCCCAATAGCGCTGGCGGGCGAACACCCAGTCGCGCAGCTTGTAGGTGACCTTGGCCCCACCAATGCCCTTGTCGGCCAGGAACGCGCAGATTTTTTCCCGCGCGGCGGGCGTGGGCAGGCCGTCTATGGCCGGCGAATTGACGGCCGTGCCGTCGCCGGTGAAGCAGGCCGGCCCCTTATAGTCCGAAGGCGGCTTGACCACTTCGATTATTGGCAGATTGAATTTGACCGCGAAGGCATGGTCCCGCTCGTCGTGCGCGGGCACGGCCATGATGGCGCCGGTGCCGTAGCCGGCCAGCACGTAGTCCGCTATCCAGACGGGGATTTTCGCCCCGTTAAGCGGGTTGAGCGCGTAAGAGCCGGTGAACACGCCGGTCTTTTCCTTTTCAACGTCGGAACGCTCGAACTCGGTCTTCGCGGCGGCGGCCTTTACGTAATCCTCCACCGCGCCCTTCTGGCCGGGCGTCGGCAAAACCTTCGCGAGCGGATGCTCCGGCGCGATGACCATATAGGTCGCGCCGTAAATCGTGTCCGGACGGGTGGTGAAGACCACCAGTTTTTCCTGACGCCCTTCCAGTGCGAAGGAGATTTCCGCGCCCTCGCTGCGCCCTATCCAGTTGCGCTGCATGGCGAGCGTGCTTTCCGGCCAGTCCAGCCCGTCAAGGTCGGAGAGAAGCCTGTCCGCGTAAGCCGTTATCCTGAGCATCCACTGGCGCAGGTTCTTGCGCTCTATCTGGCTGCCGCAGCGCTCGCACTTGCCGCCGAAGACTTCCTCATTCGCCAGGCCGGTCTTGCAGGAGGGGCACCAGTTTATGGGCACGGTGCTCTCATACGCCAGGCCCTTCTTGAAAAGCTGGAGGAAAATCCACTGGGTCCACTTGAAATAAGCGGGGTCGGTGGTGTTCACTTCCCGGTCCCAGTCGTAGGAAAGGCCGATGGACTGTATCTGGCGGCGGTAAGTGTCTATGTTTTTCTTCGTGGTTACGGCGGGATGAACACCGGTCTCTATGGCGTAATTCTCCGCCGGCAGGCCGAAGGCGTCCCAGCCCATGGGGCGCAGCACGGAAAAACCGTTCATGTGGCGGAAGCGGGCGAGAATGTCGGAAGCGGTGTAGCCCTCAGGGTGGCCCACATGGAGGCCCGCTCCGGACGGATACGGGAACATATCAAGGCAATAAAACTTGGCGCCCCCGGCCGGAACGCGAGGGGTTTTGAACAGGGCCGCTTCGGCCCAGCGCTTCTGCTGACGCGCATCAATGGTCTGGAAGGAAATCGTTTCGGTTTTCATCTTAAATGAAATTATAGCAATTCCGGCACAGGGCATAAGTCGGCCGGCAGACGATGATTAGTGCCTCCATCAGCGGTTAGAAATAGGGAGGCATCACCAAATGAGGGCATTTACAACATTTCCATAATACGCTAAATTCTATGAAAGCCACTATGTCCAGAAGCCGTTACAAAAAATCAACCCCAAAATTTCATCCGGGCTCCCTGCCCGCGAGGCGCAGGCAGCTGCGCCAGGGGAACAGCAAAAAGCAGAAATCCGAGATTATCGCGATAGGCGACGTGCACGGCGAAATGGACGGCCTGCAGGAAGTTCTCATACACGCCGGCGTAATAGACAGCCGCGGCCTGTGGCGGGGCGGCAACAAAACGCTTGTCCAGGTGGGGGACGTGGTGGACCGCGGCCCCTTCTCCTTCGAAGCCAACCGCCTTCTTTCAACACTCCAGAGGGACGCCGAACAGCAGGGCGGCAAGGTAATACGCCTTGTCGGCAATCACGAACTGGAAATACTGCGCGGCAATTTTTACCTAACCACTCTTCTGCAGCACAAAGTCATCCCCTACCGCGAGGAAATGATGAACGACATCATCGAGAATCGCGTCACCGCGGCTTTCGCGGCGCAGGGCTATCTGTTCACACACGCGGGCCTTACGTCAGAGATGGTGGAAACCCTTTCTTCCGAAATATCCCCCCTGCCGATGGACGAACAGACTCTTGCGGACCACATCAACAGGGTGCTTGTGCGCGCGGTGCAGGAGGGTGACTTCAGCCATCCCATATTCAGCGTGGGACGCTCGCGCGGAGGCAACAGGGAACTGGGCGGCATATTCTGGGAGGACATACGCGTCCTCTCCGGATTCCAGCCGGCGGAACTCAAGCAGGTGGTGGGGCACACGCCGCTCAAGCGCATAGTGCAGAGCGACACCGGCCGCCTCATAGGCATAGACATAGGCCTCTTCAAAGGTTACGGCGGCGGGCGCGGCTATCTGAAGATTAAAAAGGGCAGGGTCACCCCCGTCACGCTGCTGCCCCTGGGTGCGGCGCAGTAGCTTCCGCAATTCTGGCTTCCATTTTACCCTAACAATTTTCCCATGTGAAACAGGGTGAGCCCGGTCGCGGGGTCTTCCAGCGTCTCACGGAACTTCCGGAAGCCCAGCTTTTCGCAGAAATGATGATTGCGGAAACTTCTGTACGGGGTATCCAGAACGAAACGACACGCTTCCGGGAAGTCCTTTCCAAACAGGTAGAGAAGGTCACAGGAACATCCCCGGTCTTTCTCGGCATATCTGCTTCCACAGAAAAAGCGGGGCGGGCCCTTGGAAGGCCCGCCCTAATAGCTCAAAACATTAGATTTCAGGAACGTTCGCCCAGAAGGTCGCCGTAGGCTCGGTACCAATCGGCGGTTTCCTGATAGGTGTGCCACACGCCGTCCAGCATGAACGCGAGTATGATGTATTCCACGAAGCCGTCGTAGCCCCGGTAGAACTGGGCGTTGCTCTTGAGTTCGGCGCGGTCCGTTTCGGAGATGTTTTCCTCCCGCTCCAGCGCGCGGTAAAGGTCGCGCTCCCAGGAGAAGCGCTTTGCCCGCATATATATGACCTTGGCGCCCAGCGTCTTGGCGGAAGTCAGGAAGGTCTTGTAGCCTCCGCAATCGTGGTCCCACTCCAGCACCGGGGCGGAGGTCAGGCGCAGTTCCGTAACCTGGCCCTGCCCGTCGTCGCCGCCGTACCAGATAGTCTCGAGGTTTTCGCAGGGGAAAACAGCAAGCCCCTCGGCCGAAACCGCGCTCTGTATCTCTGATATGATGTCGCTTAATGTATCGGTACGCATATAAGAACTCCTTCCCCAAATACGGCCCTACATATCAATTATATTATTTTCGGCCGCGGGATGGGGCCTTCAGCTGCGCTATGAGCGCGGCCGTAGCCTCGTCCATGCCCTGCCTGAGCGCCGGGGTGGAGTCGTCCATGCCAGCCAGATGCAGCGCGCCGTGCGTCGCGAGAATGAGAAGCTCGAAAGCCGAGGCATGCCCGAACTGCGCCGCCTGCTTTCGCGCCACCTCCACGCAGATGCAGATATCGCCGAAGGGAGTGTCGTCGCCCTTCATGCGGACGGAGGGGCGGGGATAATTGAACGCTATCACGTCGGTAAGGCGGCGGTGGCGCAGGTATCTGGTGTTCAGGCGCTTTATTTCCTCCCCGTCCACCAGCACCAGGTTCACTTCATCGGATGAGCCGGCTTTCTTCCGGAGAGCGGCCTCCACGGCCTGTTTTAGCTGGGGCAGCGCGGCTTTCTCCGCGGCCTCCAGTTCGATATTCTCTAATATGTTTATTCGCATAAATTGTTTTTAGCCGGCCCGCGGTCGGGGTCGTCCTCCCAGGACTCATAAGCTTTTAGAATGTCTTTCACAAGGGGATGACGGACAACGTCTTCCCTCTCGAATTCCGTCACCTTCACCCCTTCCACATTGCGGAGTATGTGCAGGGCCTCTATGAGGCCGCTCTGGCGCTTGTCCTTGAGGTCTATCTGGGTTATGTCGCCCGTTATCACCATCTTGGAGTTCATGCCCATGCGCGTAAGGAACATCTTCATCTGTTCCGGCAGGGTGTTCTGCGCCTCGTCCAGTATTATGAAAGCGCTTTCAAGAGTGCGCCCGCGCATATAGGCGAGCGGCAGTATCTCGATCACCTCGTCCTCGCGGTAATAGCGGAACTTTTCGGGGCCTAGCATGGTGTAAAAAGCGTCATACAGTGGCCGCAGGTAAGGGTGGACCTTGTCGTAAAGGTCCCCTGGCAGGAAACCGAGCTTTTCCCCAGCCTCCACAATGGGCCGCGTCAGTATTATGCGGCTGACCAGCTGCAGTTCCATCGCCCTTAGCGCCGCCGCGACCGCGAGATAGGTCTTTCCCGTTCCCGCCGGCCCCACCGCGAGCACGAGATCATGGCTGAAAATGCTTTCCACATAAAGCTTCTGGCGCTCGCCGCGCGGTTTTATGCCGCCAGCGTGACCGGGCTGGAAGATGAGCCCGTCCGTAAGGGGCGTCCGGCTTTCCTTTCCTCCGCCCATACTATCCTTCGGGTTCTTTGCGTTCAGCATGGTCTTTATGACGCGCGCGGCCTTGTCCACGCGCGAGGTGGAGCCGCGCAGCGTAATTTCTATGCCGCCGCCTTCCGGCTCATGGCGCACGAAGAGTTCCACCCCCAGCTCATGCTCCATCCGCCGCAGATTCCCGTCCTGTATGCCCAGGACGCTTATGGCCTCTTCCTTCCCGGCGAGCTTTATCTTTTTACTTGGCATGATGTTTTGTTTTTACTCCGGTGAAATCCACGGCGGCGTCCAGAGCGGATATGAATTCCGGCCCGGCCATGGAAGGATTGTAATCGGCGTAGAAATCGCGCAGAAGACTGTGCAGCTCGTACATGCCGCCCGGATAGCCGCTGCCCTCCAGAAACTTCAGCAGTGCAAGCGCGCGCCCGAGCGCGGGCGCTGAGAAAGTGTCCAGCGCGAAACCGAAATGGGAAACCGCCATGTTCCACACCGCGTCGGCAAACGGTATCTCGCGCGGCTTGAATCCGGCCAGCAAAAGGGCGGAGAAGGCGTTGACCACCTCATCCCCGCGGGATGAAAAAAGGGAATTTTCCGCCAGGGCGAGCCGGAGCGAGGAAAGCCAGCGGCGGCGCGCCTCGAAATCCTTGCCGACAGGCAGGCAGAATTCCAGCGCGCGCCCCAGCCCCGGCACTGCATCCTCCGGGCCGAAACGCCTGTAGCCGCGGACCAGCAGGGCGGCTTCCGAATCCGGCCCGGACGCCACAAGCTCCCCGTGGGCGGCGCGAGTGCATTCCTTCAGAAAACAAAACAGACCTTTTTCATCCCGCCGGACGAATGCGGAGTACTCCCTGGCGGAGAGGGAATCAGCCGCCTCGCAGCGCAGGAAAAAGGCCTCGGTTTCCGTCCCGTTCAGCCGGAAGCTGTCTTCCGCTAGGATTTTAAAATGGAATTTCCACTGCGGCTGGAATGGCAGGCCCTTGGCGCAGACCGAAAAAAGCGCGTAAGTGGCAGTCACGCTTTCATGCGGAACGCGGGCCGGTTCCACAAGAGCGCGGTACACTCCGGACCCGTTGCGGTAGCGGGAAATATTGGACGGGGCCTTCTCCAGCCGCTCGAGCAGGCCGCCCTCCAGCTCCTCGCCGAAGGTCCGCGCCAGTTCAGCGGCGCGGGCGGCGTACTTCATGGCCTGCACAGGCTCCAGCCCGGAGAGTTCGTCGAAAAACCAGGCGCAGCTGGTGAACATGAGCTGGCGCGCGCGGGCCATCTCAAGCAGGCTGAGGGCCTTTTCCGCGTCCGAATGATGCAGGTGGCCCGGACAATGGGAAGAAAGGAATTTATGCGTTTCGGCAGCCGCGTCCCGGCACAGGCAGACAGTATAATCCTCGAGCGCGGCACGCGAATCGGTGAAAAAAGACGGCGCGTTCTTCGCCCAGACGCGATCCACGCCGTCCGCAAGCCATTCGAGCGCGCCTCTCAGGGGCCCGCGCCACGATTGATTCCAGCCCCGGGAGGAAGATGAGCCGCACCCGCAGTCCGCGCGCCAGCGCTCTACGCCGTGAGAACAGCTCCAGGAGGACTGCTGGACTATTTCAACCTCGTACTCCGGCGGGCAGACTTCAAGGAAAGCCCCATAATTCGTAAGTTCGGCTCCCTTCTCCCTCGCGACTATCGAGAGGGCCGAAGCCAGTGTTGAAGCCCCTTCCCTGAAATGGTGTCCGAAAACCTCCCCGTCCGAAGCGACGGAGACAAGCTGCCTGCCCCTGTAATCCTTCCTGAACCCGTCCTGAAGGCTGGCGGCGAAATGCTCCGGCTTGAGCAGAAGATTTTCGAAGGCTATTTCGCGGGCGAGGCGCGGGGAATAGAAAAAAATGTCAACATATCTGCCGGCATTCTCCCTGGAAAACCAGCGGTAGGGACGAGTGAAATCCAGCGAGGCCTCATGCACCGGCTCGAAGCGGCCCTTGCCGCCAATAAGGCGCACCCCTGCGGCCTGGGCGGGCGACAGAATGGTGAACCGGACACCGGCCTCGGCAAGCGCCTCCAGAGTAGCGTCGTCGGCGGCGGTCTCCGGCAGCCACATGCCCTCCGCGGGGCGGCGGAAGCGGGCGCGGAAATCCTCAAGCCCCCAACGGACCT
>CAYPTM010000113.1:0-7408 GCA_964413345.1 uncultured Elusimicrobiales bacterium | reverse complement strand
GAAAAAAGCAGCAGCGCAGAGGAGAGAACGGCGGAATAACGCGTACGGGAGAAAAACTCAGGCACGGCCGCGCCTCCGGAAAAACAGGAATGCCGCAGACAGCACGCAGGCCAGCGCGATGGCAAAAACCGAGCCGGACAGCCAGCGCGGACGGGACAGGACTGGCACGGCCGAGTAGGTGACTTCGACATTGCTTATTTCCGGCGCGGGCTCGGCCTGCGTTATGCCAAGCACGGGGGCCGTTATCCTGATGTTGAAATAGGGGTAGGTTGTGGCCGCGAGAGTCCTGTCATCCAGGACGAAACGAAGGTTGTCCCCTTCGTAAAACAGCTCCGCCCTGTGAAGCGCGCCTATGTCTACGGCGAAAGGCCCCGCAACCAGCTTTTCCCCCCCGCGCAGGGCTTCCCTGTGGGAAGCCTCAAGCAGCAGCTTTCCTTCGGCGGCGACAAGGTCAAGGCCGCGCTCCGGGGCCGACTGGAACAGCGCGGCCGAAGTGTCTTTTGACGGCAGACGGAAGGAGAAGCGCACCCGCAGCTTGCGGGCAAGAAGTTCCCGCCCGCCCGGCATGGCGCAGGGAAGCGCCACCGTGCCCGGCGCGCGGGAGAAACCGGTCTTTTCAGGCGGTCTGCGCCATGAAGGCCACGCAAGCCACAGCGAAGCCGCCAGCCCGCAGGCCAGCAGGAACAATGCGGCAGTTTTGCGTCTCAAACCCTCATTCATGTGGAAGCGGCGCGGGAAGAAGCCTCTTCTCCGCGCCGCGGTCTTGAATCATTTTCCGGACGGCCTATACGTATTTGGGGCCGTTCGCGCCGCGCTCGGCAATCTCGGCCTTCAGGTTGGCAATGAACTCGTCCGGATTCACACCGAAGACGTTCTTGTTGCCGCGCAGGCGCAGGGAAACAGTTCCGTTCTCCTGCTCCTTCTTGCCGATGACGACAATGTAGGGCACCTTCTCCATGGCGGCGTCGCGCACCTTGGAGGAAATGGTGTCCGGGCGGAAGTCCGTCTCCACGATTATGCCGGCCTTCCTGAGGGCGTCGGCAATCTTGCGGGCATACGCCTCCTCTTCGGAGGTGATGTTGATGACCTTGGCCTGCACCGGGGACAGCCACAGCGGGAAATTGCCGCCGTAGTGCTCTATGAGCACGCCGAAGAAGCGTTCCAGGGAGCCGAGCAGGGCGCGGTGCACCATGTAGGGGCGATGGCGCTGCCCGTCCGCGCCGACATATTCCATCTCGAAGCGCTCCGGCAGGTTGAAGTCGAACTGTATGGTGGTCATCTGCCATTCGCGGCCAATGGCGTCCTTTACCTTCAGATCTATCTTGGGGCCGTAGAAGGCTCCGCCGCCCTCGTCCATTTCAACGGGAACGTTTTCTTTCTGGACAGCAGCGAGAAGGCTCTTCTGGGCCTGTTCCCAGCGGGCGGGATCGCCGACGGCATCGCCGGGGCGGGTGGCCAGATAGGCCTTTATGTCGGTAAAACCAAGCGTTTTCCAAATGTTGAGGCTGAAGCGCAGCACCTCGCACACCTCGGACTCTATCTGTTCGGGGGTGCAGATGATGTGGGCGTCGTCCTGCGTGAAGCCGCGAACGCGCATGGCGCCGTGGAGCACGCCGGCCTTCTCATAGCGGTACACGGTGCCCAGCTCCGCCCAGCGCAGCGGCAGGTCCCTGTAGGAGCGGCCCTTGCTCTGGTATATCTGGATATGGAATGGGCAGTTCATCGGCTTGGCGTAATACTTGACCTCGTCGATTTCCATCGGCGCGTACATGTTGTCCTTGTAGAAGCCGAGATGGCCGGAGGTTTCCCAAAGCTGCGCGCGGCCTATGTGCGGGGTGTTCACCAGGTCATAGCCGTTGGCGAAATGCTCTTCCTTCCAGTAGGTTTCAAGGGCGTGGCGTATGCGCGCGCCCTTGGGATGCCACAGCACAAGACCGGGTCCCACCATCTCGTTGACGCTGAAAAGGTCAAGCTGCTTGCCCAGCTTGCGGTGGTCGCGCTTGGCGGCCTCCTCCTGCCGGGTGATGTATTCCTTCAGCTCCGCGTCGGAGCCGAAGGCCACGCCGTAGATGCGCTGAAGCATGGGGCGCTTTTCGTCGCCGCGCCAGTAGGCTCCTGCGATGGAAGTAAGCTTGAAGGCCTTGGCCTGCCCCGTGTGCTCAAGGTGCGGGCCGCGGCAGAGGTCTTCGAAAGGACCGTTGCGGTAGATGCTGATTTTATCGGTCTTGAGGTCCTCTATCAGCTCCACCTTGAATTTTTCTCCCCTGTCACCGAAATGCTTTATCGCTGCGGGGCTGGGCATCTCTGAACACTCGAATTTCTGCGCCTGCGCGATGATATGGCGCATCTTCTTCTCGATTTTGGGCAAATCTTCGGGCGTGAAGTGATGTTCCGTGTCAAAATCGTAATAGAAACCGTTTTCAATGGCAGGGCCTATGCCCAGCTTAGTGCCCGGGAACAGCTCCACCACCGCCTCCGCCATTATGTGGGAGAGGGAGTGGCGCATTTTTTCAAGATCGGGCGCCGGATTGTGTTTATCGTTTGACATAAGTCCTCTGTGAGTTTATGCGCGTGATGCGCGGATTAATATATCTATTTTACTACTTTAGGGGGCCGGCGTTCCACGCATGCGGAGAGTCAAAACGCGGGGCAGCAGTTAGCGGCAGGAGGCTGAAACTCGGGCCAGCCCTTCGCGCTTTTGGGGACTGTCTTTAAGGCTGATTGATTCCCTGATGGAGGACAGGGCTTCCGTGCAGCGGCCGGAGCAGGCGGAAGCAA
Source organism: uncultured Elusimicrobiales bacterium (assembly GCA_964413345.1). Taxonomy (GTDB): domain Bacteria; phylum Elusimicrobiota; class Elusimicrobia; order Elusimicrobiales; family Elusimicrobiaceae; genus CAYPTM01. The sequence continues at coordinate 4,630 of CAYPTM010000113.1, read as the reverse complement.
GGCCAAGCTGGAACAGCAAATCGGCGTCCTTTCCGCGATCCGACAGCGCGGAAGCCAAATCCCGCCGTGCCCCTTCGCAGTCCCCGATAGTAAGGCGGACCCCGCCCCGTGCGGCGAGGGCGTCGCCGTAACAGGGATTGAGAGCAAGCGCCGCGTCAAGATCCGGCAGGGCGCGGACCGGCATGTTTCTCGCGATGAAGGATACCGCTCGTCCGTAGCGGGCAAGAGCCATTTTAGGGGACAGCGCTATCGCCCTGCCCAAAGATTCCTCCGCCGCGGCATAGTCCCCGGCGGCAAGCTGCAGCAGCCCCCTGCCGCGCCACGCTTCGGCATAAGACGGGTTCATCGCCAGCGCGCGTTCATATTCCGACAGCGCGGCACTGGTGTCCTTCCGCGCGGCGTAAGCCGCGCCGAGCGTGAAATGCGCGAGGGCATTGTCCTCAAGCGACAAGGCTCTGTTGTAATCGGCGATAGCCGATTCGGCATTTCCAGAAGACAGCAGCGCATTGCCGCGCATTATATATGCCATCTGCAGGCCGGGGTATTCCCGTATGGAACCGCCCCAAAGAGTCACGGAATCCTTCCACTGCCGGGCCTGCGCCCGCGACATGAACAGGAAAACGGTGCAGACGCACACTGCCGTCCCGAAAGCCATCCGTCTTAAAACCGGCCCCTTTACGGCGGAGAGCGCGGCCGCCGCGGCAAGCGCAAGGCCGAAAGAAGGAATATAGGAATACTTATCGGAAACAAGGGTCCAGCCCTTCAGAAATAGCGGCATGACGGGCGCCAGGGTCAGGGCAAAAAACAGCAGGCCGCACTGGACTATTTCAAGTTTCCGCGCCAGCCACAGAAGCAGAACGAAAGCGGGCGGAACCAGCCACAGTAAAACGCTGTCCACGTAAGGCTGCGCGGACATATAAGGATACAGAGGGGAAAGGCCGACCGGAGCGAAGAAGCGCCCGAGATAGAACCAGAAGGCCTGATTGGACACGGCGATTTTTTCCACAAGGGAAAAAGCCGCCGTCCCGGGAATGGTATAGTAAGCGGAGGAATGCTGGGCCCCCAGCGCCAGCAGTCCGGCCGCGAGCGAGAGTGCGAAAAAAGGAATTTTTTCGGTCAGGGCCGCCCGCCAGTCAGCCCGTCCGGCCCGGCGGTCAAGAAGGAGCAGGGCAACCGGCAGCGTCACCGCCATGGATTTGGACAAAAGCGCCGCAAGGAAAGCCGCGAACGAAAGCCAAAATCCCCGCTTCCCGCCGCGCAGATAGAAATAAAGCGAGGCGAAATAGAACAGCCCGCACCAAAGCTCCTTCTGGGCGGAAAGCCAGGCCGCCGGCTCCACCCGCAACGGGCTGAGCGCAAAAAGGAGGGCCCCGAACAAGGCCGCCAGCGGAGAAGAAGGAAGAAGAAGACGCAGGGCCGCCAGCGCGAAGCCGCACGCCCCGACGTGCAGCAGCAGGCTTGTAAAATGCCACCAGCGCCAGTTTTCGCCGAACAGGGCGTACTGAAACGCATAGGCCTGCATGGTAAGCGGATGATAGTGCCCCATCACGAAACCGGAGAAATAACCTATGGTGTTGGAGAGAGAAAGGGAGTGAATGGCCGCATTCCCGGCAAGATATGCCCCGTCATCCCAATTCAGTATGCCATTGGACAAAACGGGCTGGAACGCGGCGCAGCACAGTAAAGTCAGCGCCAGCAATTGTGGGAAGAAGCCGTCTTTGCCGATATTCCTGAACACAATGGATATTCTATAACATCCCCACGGCGCCAGGCAGGCAAAAAAGGCCCCGCGCTTTGACGCGGGGCCGGAACGAAGCAAAACCTACTTCTGCCGCACTATGGAACCCACCTCGAAAACCGTTTCAGCCGCGAGAGGGCCCTCCCCCTTCTGTGAGCGGAAAACCAGCAGCAGGGCGGTCAGGAAATCCCTCTTCCCCGTAGGCATGGGAGCGTTCCGCCATGTTTCTATGATAATAGGCTTGCGCTGCACCTTCAGCGTGGCGTTCCCGTCGGTGAAGAATAGATAGTCCTTGTCGGAACCGGCGGCCTTCAGAGTCCTGCCGTAATGGGAGACAAGCTCCTCGTGGAAGGCCAGCACGCCCTTGCGGCTCCAGGCGGCCGCCTCGTCCTCGGACTTGAACGGGGCCCTTACTGCTTCGGACGGCAGCACATAGATTGAGAAGAAGGGTGTATTTTTGAGGAAAAAAGCCTCATCTCCGCCGGCCTCCGGCGCGGGGAAAGGACTGGTTTCGGAGAACTTGAAATCAGCCGGAGCGATATATCCGAACTTTACCGCCGTGTTGGCGCTTGTCCCGGCGTAAGCCTTAAGGGCTTTGCCGCCGCGGGGCATGGTGTCCATGTGAAAGCCGCGCAGTACGGTCTCGGCCATTTTGCCGTCATCAAGTTTAGCCGGAGCGTTGAACAGCTTAAGATAAAGCTTGAACCGCGCCGGATCGGGACGGTCGGGCAGAGTGAAGCCGAGAGCCTTTATGTCCGAGAGAATGATATTGTCTATATCCGGCAGCCAGTCCGGCGAAAGGCCCATGCCGGCAAGTTTTTCCACAGGGCCTTCGGCCTTTTTAGAGTCAGGCAGATAAGCGAACTGGAAACGGACCGGAGCGTCCATCTTCCATGCGGGACGCGCCGCCTGTTTTGCGCTGAAAGCAGGCGCGGCCAATACCTGCGCTGCCGCCGAAAGGGCCGCCGCGAAAACCAAAAACGTTTTGCATTTAGTCATCTTCATCCTCCTTGCGATATGTACCGTCCGGTCGAACTATTTGCTCAAGGACAAAAGGCCTGTCCCTTATAATAGTATACGCAAGCCGGAAAAGAGGACTCAATGGATAGGCCGCCAGAAAACACGGGCAAACCGTCAACCGCGCATAAAGCCGCCCGTCCTATCTCCGGGCTGAAGATGCACCGCAAGCGGATATATATTTTATAGAATAACCGTTAGGAAGAAGACATTTTACGGTAGGTAAAAGGGAGAACTATTAAATGAAAAACCTCAAATTGCTTCTAGCGGCCGCGCTTCTGCTTCCGGCATTAAACGCCATGGCTGCAGAAGACGCGCGCTTCGCGGCCATAGCCGGCATTTCCTCCGTACCGAAGACCAACTGGTCGGCCAAGTCTCTCATCGCCGACAAAGACCTTATCAACTACGATTTTGACGCCACCGCCCTTACCACCTACGACGGCATGCTGACGGACAGCAAACTGGGCCTCTCGGCCGGCGCAAGCGCCACGGTGGACGACAACCTGGTCGGCAAGCTTTACAACGCGATGGGCTATGTGGGAATAAAGACATTCATGCTGCGCGTGCAGACCGGAAAGCTTACCGGCAAGACCGACTGGACCGGCCCTCTCGCCCCCGGCCAGATAGCCAAGAGCACTTTCGACAACAAATACACCAATGTGGACCTGCTTAAATGGTCCGAAGGCGGAGGCGGCTACTGGGGCGTCGGCTACACCAGCCTGAGCCTGCCCCTCCAGGTGGAAACGCTCACCACCACATCAGACAAAAGCAACCAGAGAAAAGGCACCCCCGTGTACGACCAGAACGCCAAAATAAAGTATTACTGCTTCATGTTCGGTTTCGACACGCTGGTCGGCCCCCTGCTCAAGCGGAGTACGCGCGAGCAGACCGGCTTCGGCTTCTTCTTCTCCACGCAGGACCGCTTCGGCGCGGGCAGCTTTGAACTCAGCGAGACCGCCCAGTCCTACGCGCAGGCCATGAACCCCGGCAAGACCCCGGTCTCCCGCAAGATGTTCGCCCTGTACGTGGACTACGACCTCGCCCTCGGCCCGAAGTACACGATAAACGTGAAGGGCAACAACCTGGTGCTGGCCGCGGGCTATAACGTGGGCGGCTCGCTCCTGGCCTCCATAGGCGGAGGCGCGGACAACCCGAGGGAAGTGGGCTACGAGCCCAGCTTCTTCCTTTTCAGGCACGGACCTATGGTGAGGGCCTACCTGGCTTTCTAAACAAAACGCTAAAACATGACCATAATCGGCCTTCTGATAGCCCTGCTGCTCATCCTGCTTAACGCGTTCTTCGTTCTGGCGGAGTTCTCGCTGGTCAAGGTAAGAAGCACCCGGCTCGAGGAACTGGCCCGCGAGGGAAAAGCGCGGGCCGTCCTCGCCCAGAAGGCAGTGGCCGACATAGACGGCTACCTGTCGGCCATACAGTTAGGCATCACCATGGCCTCCCTGGGCCTCGGCTGGGTGGGAGAACCGGCCGCCGCGACGCTGCTCAACAAACTGTTCCCGGGGGTCATGCCCGGACTCTCCACCGCGATGGCCCACACCATTTCCTTTATAGTGGCCTTCGGAGCAATAACCTCGCTGCACGTCATACTGGGAGAACAGGTTCCGAAGCTGATAGCCATCCACGCTCCCGACACGATGGCCATGCTTACGGCATTCCCCCTGACGCTTTTCTACAAGCTAACCTACCTGCCGATGAAGCTGCTTAACGATTCCGCGCACGCAGTTATACGGCTGATAGGCTTCCAGCCCCAGCACAAGGAAGCCCACCACTCGGAGCAGGAGATGCGCCTCATCCTTGGACAGACGCAGGAGCAGGGGGACCTCTCGCTAGGCCGCCTGCTGATGTTCGACAACCTGTTCG
>CAYPTM010000112.1:0-7431 GCA_964413345.1 uncultured Elusimicrobiales bacterium | reverse complement strand
GTCGTCGGGCATGTCAGCATGGCGAAACCTTTCTGTGAAACCGTGTCCTCCGCACTTTACGCGGCCGCGGGGAAGGCAGGCGTGACGGCTCACAAGGGCGGCACTCTGGTGGTCATGGAGGGCCCGCAGTTCTCACCTAAGGCGGAGAGCGACTATCACCGCAAAATGGGCTATGACATAATAGGCATGACTGCCTCGCCCGAGGCCCGTCTGGCCCGCGAGGCCCAGATGTGCTACGCGCCGGTTTGCCTGGTCACGGATTATGATTCATGGAAGGACGGCGAAGAAGTCACCGGCGAGCAGGTGCTGGAAGTCCTGAACTACAACATCAGCCACGTCAGGGGCCTCATCGTCGAGGTGGTGCCGCAGCTCGCCAGGGCTCTGGATGAGGGCTGTCACTGCCGCAAATCCCTCGCGGGCAGCGTTTACACCGCGAAGGAAATGATACCGCCCGCCAAACAGCAGATGCTTGAAATGCTGATGAAATAGTTTCCGTATTGGCAGGAAAACGGGGCCGTCAAAAGACGGCCCCGTTTTGTTTTGAAATGCTCGTGCGATTAAGTCCGCTTCAGGCGCGCTTTTTGCCTTTCTTTTTCCCGGCCTTTTCCGCGGCCTTTATTTCAGCCCATTGTTTCAGCACCTGGCCGGATGTTTTGCATTTTTTCCCGCCGAATATGTGCGGATGGCGGCGGACCATTTTCCTGCTGATGCCCTCTATCACGTTTTTTATGTCGAAACGTTTTCCCTGCCGGGCCATTTCGGCTTGGAAGACTATCTGGAGCAGCAGGTCGCCCAGCTCTTCTTCAAAGTTTTCCCAGTCCTTGCGGCGCACGGCCCGGGCCACCTCGTCCGCTTCCTCGTACATGTACTTCAGCAGGGTCCTGTGGGTCTGCTTGAGGTCCCAGGGGCAGCCCCCTTCCGGCGCGCGCAGACGCTCCATTATGCCTACCAGTTCCTCAAACGCCTTTCCGGTTCCCTTTTTCACGAAAGCCTCCGTTCCAAAACTGCGAATCTGGGTTATAGACCCCTCTAATATTAATATATACAATAACTCTCGTATGATTAAAGCCATACCCTTTTTTCTGTGTTCCCTTTTACTGGCTGCGGCGCAGGTTTCGGCCCAGTCCTACGGCACCGTAGTGAAGGTGGATTCGTCTACCGTTTTCATCGATATAACGAAAGCGTCACAGCCGGTTTCCGGCACGCCGTTCTCGGTTTTCGAGCAGGGGGAGGAACTGGTAAACCCCCAGACCAAGCAGTCGCTGGGCAAGATAATGGTTTTCGTCGCCAGCGGCAGCTTCTCCTATTCCGAAAACGCTTATGCCGTGGGCGAGCTTAATGCCGTCAAGCGTCCGGTCCGGCCCGGGTACGTGGCCAAGTGGTCGGTTGAACCGGCTCCCGTCAAGGTTGTTATGTCCCAGGCCGAGCCCGCAAAGGGCGCGTCCGCCCTGTGGATGGCCCCGCTGGCCGATTTCATGACCGTGGGCTCCGCCCTCGGCGACGTGGACGGCGACGGGGAAAACGAGCTTGTGCTTGTTTCCCAGGATTCCATACGTGTTTACAAGTTGAAAGAAGGCAAGCTGGAGCTGCTCGCTTCAGAGAACATGTCCGCCACCGTCCGCCTGATGAGCGTCGACTGCTTCGACCTCAAGGGAGCCGGACGGGCGCAGATATTCGCCGTAACCTCGGACGATTTCCGCAAGACCGTGGACACCCGCATATACAACTTCTCCTCGGGGAAGCTCGCGCAGGAAGCTTCCGTAAAATGGCTGGTGCGCGGCGTTTACGTAAACAACGGGGAGCTGAAGCCTTACGCGCAGGAAATATATCCGGGCGGGGAGTTCCGCCCCTCAAACGTGCGCGAACTCGTTTACAAGGACGGCGCCTATTCCGCCGGGGACAAGGTCAGCATTCCGCGCGTGGAATGGCTTTACGGCTTCTCCCTATACGATTTCGACGCCAAGCGCGAAGGGCTTGAGGCCGTCTACATAACCGAAGGCGGCAAGCTGCGCGTGCAGTTCCAGAAGAAGAACGCCCGCTTCGATTCCGACGGAGATTATTCCCGCACGCCGAACAGGCTGCGCTTCGGGGACGTGGCTTTCAAGTTCTATCCGCGCGTGCCGGTGCTTGCCTCGCAGGGCGGGGCGGTGACGGCCGTGTTTGCGAACGTGCCGAAAATCGGCATGTTGTCCGACACTTTCGGCTCCTACAAGGATTCCGACATGGAATTCCTCTCCTGGGACGGGTTTACACTGGTCCGCAGGGGGGAGCCTGTGCGCGTCGGAGGCGTGGTGTGCGACGCGGTCTACGGGCGGCTTGGCGCAATGGCGCCCGGCCTGCTCGTGCCGGTGCTGACGCTTGACGACAGCACCCTGCTGAAACTGTACGAGTTTAAATGAAACTGAACGGGGCCCTTTTTTCCGCCGCTCTCCTCTGCGCTTTCTGCGCCGGTTCCGCGCCGGCGCAGTCCGTCAAGGCGCGCAAGGCGGAGAAGGCCGCGCCCGCGCCGGAAGGCAAACACGCGGTGCTGGTCATAGCGCAGGAGGGGGATTCCCGCTATGAAAACCGCGTGCGCAAGGCTGTTGAATCTCTTGGCCGGGACAATCCTGCCCGCGTGGTTTTCGGCGGCGGGGATGCCCGCGCCATGCAGGCGGCGGTGAACGAGCTTAACCAGTATTCGCCTGAGAGGTTCGTGGCGATTCCCATTTTCCTTTCCAGCCAGAATGACGCGCTGGAACAGACGCGCTATCTGCTCGGGGTCAGCGAATCGCCCGCTCCGGATTTTCTGGCCGGTACGCACGGCAACTCGACCTATTCTTCATCCACTCTCGGCCGGATAAAGTTTCTGACCGAGAAGATGCCCCTTGCCATTACCCCGGCGCTGGATGCCGACTCCCGCGTTGGTGACGCCATAGCCGCGCAGGCCTCCGCCCTGCCGTTGGAGCTGAAGGATTACTCGCTTGTGGTGGTCGGCGTGGGTTCGCTTAGTAACAAAGTCGCGGCTAGAGAGTTCGCCAGCCTTGCCCGGTCGGCTGAATACGCCCGCAAAAAGACTGGCATGCGCGCCGCCTCCGCCTTCCTGATGCGCCCCTTTGGTTCCGAATCAGCCGTGCGCCTTATGGAAGAGACTCAGTCCGCCGAGAAGGATGCCGCCAAGGGGAAAAGCGAGGGCGCGCTGAAGGCCACGCACGGCATGGCCGCAAAGCTGGATGTGAAGAAATTTTCCAAGCCGTCCAAGCCGCTGGCGGACGGGTCGGACATGAAGCAGTCTGCTTCCGTGGCGATAAAGAACGCCGTCCGCGCGTACACCAAGGACGGCGGCAAGGTGCTGGTGGTCGGTTTTTCGCTGGTCAGCGGGGATTTGGACCGGGACATACAGAACATGCTGAACGGCTGTTTCTACACTTTCGGCGGGACGGCGTACCTTAACGGGGACCGCATATCCGCCTATCTCAACGACAGGCTGGCTTCCGGGCTGAGCCTGCCGAACATGAGGGAATTCACGAGGGCTGCGTCCTCGCTTTACTGAGAGGTTTTATGACAGAATTCGAAACTGCCGTGCTGGACAAGGGCGGCGTGAAGCTGGTTGATTTCATGGGCGGGGACGGCCGCGTGGTCGATTCCGCGCGCGTCACTTTCGGCTCCTCCTCGAAGGGCGAGGAGCGCGACAGGAAGCTTATCCTGTATCTTCTTCAGCACGCCCACCTTTCCCCGTTCGAGCACAGCGTTTTCCAGTTCCACATCAAGTGCCCCATATTCGTCGCGCGGCAGTGGATGCGCCACCGCTGGGGCTCTTACAACGAAGTGTCCGCCCGTTACACGGAAGTGAAGGACGAGTTTTACGTCCCCGCCGAATTCCGCGCACAGGACATGAAGAACAAGCAGGGGTCGGTCAGGACAGCCGACCTCTCGCAGAAGGATTTGCTGGCCGATTACACCGCCTGCGTTGAGGCGTCTTTCGCGGCGTACCAGAAGCTGCTGGACGCCGGGGTGGCGCGCGAGATGGCCCGCCTCGCCCTTCCGGTTTCCCAGTACACGCAGTTTTACTGGACCGTCAACGCCAGAAGCCTGATGAATTTCGTCTCCCTGCGGGCGGACGCGCACGCCCAGCTCGAAATACAGGAATACGCCAAGGCTATAGCCGCCATGTTCAAGGCCAAAATGCCATGGACCTGGGAGGCGTTCGAGCGCGTGTTCGTTTCCAAAACTGTGGAAGGAGCGGCTACCATAAATGTTTTCTAGAAGAATACTGTCCTGCGCTCTGGCGCTGATGCTGTCCGCCGCGGTGTCTTTCGCGCAGGACCAGCAGCCGGCCGCCTCTGCCTCTCAGCCCCTGCCTGATACGGCTTCTCAGCCCGCGGTTTCATCGGCGGAGGCCGCTCCGGCCGCGAAGGCTCCGGCCAAAAAGAAAGTTCGGCGTCCCAGAAAGAAAGCCGCTCCCGCGCAACAGGCGGCCGCGCCTTCCGCCGCAGAGCCGCAGACGGTGGATTTGGCCGCGCAGCCTGCCGCTTCGTCCACGGCTGCTGACGCTTCTGTTCAGGCTTCGGCGGCGGTTCCGTCCCCGGCGCAGGAAACGGTTTCTCCGGCAGCTCCGGCGGCTCCCGCTCCGGCTAAAAAGAAAGTGCGCCGCCCCCGAAAGAAAGCCGCTTCCGCTCAGCCGGCGGTCGCGCCTTCCGCCGCACAGCCTCAGACCCCGGATTTGGCCGCACAACCCGTCTCTCCGTCCGTTGCTGCTGACGCTTCTGCTCAGGCTTCAGCGGCGGTTCCGTCCCCGGCGCAGGAAACGGTTTCTCCGGCGGCTCCCGCTCCGGTTAAAAAGAAAGTGCGCCGCCCAAGAAAGAAAGCCGCTTCCACTCAGCAGGCGGCCGCGCCTGTTCAGGACGGCGCTTCGGCGCAGTCCGCTGTTCCTTCCCAGCAGGTTTCAATTTCATCTCCGGTTCAGCAGGTGTCCGGCGTTGCGGCCCAGCCAGACGCGACGTCGGCCTCGGTTTCCAGTTCCACGGCGCCTGTCGCGGCGGCTAAGCCGCTGAAACGCTCCACCAGGGCCAGGCGGCCGAAGAAACCTCTTACCGGCAAAATTATTCCCGTTGCGCCTCCTGTTACTCCGGCCATCAACGCCGCTTTGGGAGCTGCGGATGAGCCGCTGCCGCCGGTATCCCATGCCGCGCTGGCAAAGTCGCCGGAGCCCGTCCCTCTTGACGGATTGAATCTCAAATTCGCTGAGGCGGAATCCGGCATGAACATATATGTCCGTTTCGCCGGAACGACAACCGCCGAAGACCTTTATGACGTCACCGCGCCTTTCGACGGCAAATCCAGGAATGTTAAGGCGGAGCTCTTCCAGTGGGTGGAGAAGGGGGATGTCCTGGGCAGCCTGGTTTCAGAGGAGATGATGGCGCTGCTCAACTCCTCCTCAAGTGAGCGTTCCCGCAAGGAGACGGAGAGGAAGTGGAAGGAGATTTACGACATGAGCCCGGTGAAGGCGCCTGAATCGGGCATCATAGTGGGCATGGAGATGAAGGATGACGGTTCTTTCTACGAGGGCGACCGGCTTTTCCTTCTGGCCCGCAAGATTTTCATAATCGCCAAGACCACCAACCGCCTCTATGTGCCGCTCAAGCTGGATCTTGAGGGCGAGGTGCGCACGCAGGACGGCATCAAGGCCCGCGCGGTGGTGCGGAAGTTCCTTCCCACTGGTGTCGAGGGGCAGTTTTTGATGAGGCTTGAGGTGGTTTCAAAGAACAAGGGCCTGCAGCCCGGCATGACCTTCCAGGGGGAGTTCGCGCTGCTGGAGAGGTCCGGCGTTGCTGCCGTGCCGACCGATTCCATAGTCACCAAAGACGGGAAGCAGTACGCGCTGACACTGACCCCGGTGGAGACCGGCCTGCGCGACGAGAAGCGCACCGAGGTCTCGAAAGGCCTCAAGGGCGGCGAGATACTGGTCCTGCCGTCCTCCATCGGCCCGCAGGAGGGAAAATGAGCGAGAAGGCAAAATCTCACGCTCCCCAGACGCGCTATTCCAGCTTCATTTTCGTGAAGGCGGACGACAAGTTCCGCCTGCTGCTTTCCAACGAGCGCATCGCCGCCAAGGAAGCCCTGGCCAACCTGGTGGCGGAGCTGGAGGACGACGTTTTCCTCCGCAGTTATTCCATGGTCGGCCTCAAGGCCGGGATGGAGATGATGCTCTGGCTCGCGGCGCAGGACATCGAGTCCATACAGAAGGCGTGGGCCCGCATAACCGTCACCGGGGCCGGGCGCTATCTGTCGCCCTGCCTGTGCCTGCTGGGCTCCTATCAGGCCGGCGAAGGGCACAGGAAGGACGACTCCTCCTGCAAGGAAGCTTTCGGACGGCACCGCTACCTTTTCGTGCATCCGCTGTCGCGCACTCATGAATGGTACGAGCTTTCCTCCGCGGAGCGGCAGAAGTTCATGTCGGAACGGCAGGCGGTCCTCGCCAGGCATCACGGCGTGCAGGAGTTCATCTTCTCCTCCACCGGGCTGGACGACCAGGAACACATCGTCGCGCGCGAGAGCGCCAGTCTTGACGAGCTTACCGCCGCTACCCGCGAGCTTCGCGAGCAGCGCATAAAGATGTTCACCAAACTCCAGACGCCGGGACTGCTGTGCGTCGGGACCGATTTGCGGGATATTCTGGATACTATCGGCTAAAGGAGGCTGTGGCTATGAGAACACTCGGAGTCATTATGGCTGGCGGCAAGGGCGAACGGCTGTATCCCCTTACCAAGGAACGCTCCAAACCTGCGGTGCCGTTCGGCGGCAAGTACCGCATAGTGGATTTCGTCCTGTCCAACATGGTCAATTCGGGGGTATTCGCCAACTATGTGCTGGTGCAGTACATGTCCCAGTCGCTCATCGAGTATCTCAGGCAGTCGTGGCGCTCGAACGGCATCACGCGCGACCAGTTCATCACCGTCGTGCCGCCCCAGATGAGAATGGGCGAGATGTGGTACCGCGGCACCGCCGACGCCGTGCGCCAGAACCTCAATATCATCAACGACCATTCTCCCGACGCGCTGGCCATATTCGGCGCGGACCACGTCTACAGGATGGACATCCGCCAGATGATGAAATTCCACCTGGACAACAACGCGGACGTTACCATCGCCGCCCAGCGCATACCCATAAAGCTGGCAAGCAGCTTCGGTATCGTGTCCGTGGACGGCAAGAGCCGCGTCAACGGTTTCGAGGAAAAGCCCAAGGACCCCAAGCCGATACCCGGCGACCCAAACTTCGCCTACGTCTCCATGGGCAACTACATCTTCAACTACGATGTGTTGGTCAAAATATTCCACGAGGAGTACGCCGATATCCCCGGCCTGGACTTTGGCAAGACCATCCTGCCCGCCATATACAAGAGGGGCAGGGTGTTCGCCTACAACTTCGACGGGCAGGTGCTGCCCGGCATCAAGT